>CAZPSS010000183.1:2289-2523 GCA_964589565.1 uncultured Planctomycetia bacterium | reverse complement strand
GATTCTCATTGTCTTTGGCTTGTTTTTTTTGACCTTTTTCCTTTTTATGCCTCTACTATATAGACACAGTGAGAGTGGAAATTCTTGCAAATTATTTTAAAATTTTTCGCCTTATATCCCCATACATAAATGTAGGGGCTTTACGGCGCCATTTCGATAAAAGTAATTTTGCTAAATCAAGGTCTTCAGGGGTAGTAATCTTTATATTTTTGCAACTTCCTTTAATTATCCTGA
>CAZPSS010000183.1:0-2279 GCA_964589565.1 uncultured Planctomycetia bacterium | reverse complement strand
TAAGCACAAGCCGGGCATCATCGGTAGAATTAAAAATCCTCTTTAATCTGGCTTCTCGCTGCGCCTGAAAAATCAAATCAAATTTGAAGGCCTGGGGAGTCTGGATATGCCAGAGTGTATTGCGGCAAAGAAAACAGTCAATAAAACCTTCCTTTGCTTCTACAATAGTATCTGTTGCCTTGACTGCGCAAGTTACCGCATCAAATTTTTTAACTGCTTTTATAATTCTTGAGATAATTCTTTGGGTAATGAAAGGACGCACGCCGTCGTGAATTATTACATAATCACAATCTTTAATTTTCCGCAGGGCATTAAATACCGATTTTTGCCTGGTTCTGCCTCCGATAACCAGCTGCTCAATCTTTTTATAGTTGTATTTTTTAATCAAATTGCGGCATTGGTGAATAATCTTTTTGTGAACCACCAATATAATCCTATCAATCGCTTTGCATCTCTCAAATGTATCCAGAGTATAGGCCACCAGGGGCTTATTGCCAATCTTTGCCAACTGCTTGGGAACTTTTAAGTTCATTCTTCTTGAATATCCGCCGGCTAAAATTATCGCTTTAATAACCCGGGCTTTATTTTTCATCTCTAATGTCTCTTGAGATTGGCCTCGCCCGGTGGGCTCGGCACTTCCTCGGACATTTCGTCCTCGGTCGCTTCGTCGCTGCGCCCTCGCAATGACTTTATAGCCTGGAGGATTTCGCGATGGCCTGGTTGAATCTTAAGGGCCTGTTTGTATTCCTTTAAGGCCAATTCGTTAAGCCCCTTTTCTTGATAAATTCTGCCTAAATTATAACGGGCGGGGCAATCTTCAGGGTTGATTTTAAGCACTGCTTTAAACTGCCGCTCGGCCTCCTCCCTGCGCCCTATTTCCTTATAGACAAGGCCCAGGTTAAAGCGGGCATCATAAAAATAGGGATTTACCGCTAAGGCCCTTCTGTAATTATCTATGGCTTCAGGCCAGTCCTTCTTCTTGTGATAGAGATTGCCTAAACCAAGATAACTCATAAAATCACGGGGATTTAGTTTCAGGGCAGCCTCAAATTCCTTCCGGGCCTTTTGGTAGTGTCCGCGTCCGCATAAAACGACTCCCTTGTTATAATGAAAGGTAAAATTATGCCGGCAGGCATCGGCACCTACGGCCTTGATATTGGCCAAAAAATATAAGGCTAAAAATAAGGCTGATGAAAAAATAAGATTTTTATATTGCCTGTTTTTGCAATATGCAAAAAGCTGCCAAAAGGAAAACGCAGCAAAGATTATTAAATAGGGGACAACGGCTAATCTGTACCTTGAATTGATAAAGAAGAAAATTGTAGCCAGCGCAAGACCAAAGACGAAAAAATAGAGAAGCGCCATCCTCTTTCGCAACGGCCAGGATAAAATTATCCCCAGAAGTGCCAGGGGCGAGATTAAAGAAAAACGAAAAGGGAGGAATTTCAAAAACTCCGTCTGTTCGCCGAATATATAATATCCTACTTCATCTATATGTTCTCTTCCATTCCAGAACAAAACAAACTTTTTGCCCAGCAATCTTAAATAATTTAGGGGCTGAGTTCTAATGAAATAAAAGGCGCGCCTAAGCCAAAAACCGGAGACCTCGGATGCCTTAAGTCTTCTTGCGCTTATTTGTTCCGCGACAATCCGGGCATCGTCAATTAAGCCGCTTTGCGTAGCGCGCATATAAGGTGGCGCCTTAAACAAGCCGTTGCCTTCAGGATTGTTCCCGATATAGAAATTTATCCCGCTGTGGGCGCTGATAAGAACCGCATCACCTGCCGCTAAATAATTCCTTAAGGTTACTCCCCCGATGATTAAGAAAAAAGGTAAAATAAAAGACGCGCAATATAAAAAGAGCTGCTTGAGGGGTCTTTTTTTCTTATATTCATAGCTCATCCAGAATAAAACAAAGACAGCCAATAGAAAAAAAGAGGCCCTGGCCAAGGTGCACAGGCCTAAAAGCAGGCCTGCGGCAAACCAATTTGTTAAACTGGGATTATCCCTGATTCTCAAAAGCAAAAGCGCCGAAAGCAATCCTAAAAAGATTGCCAGAGAAGCCGGTAAAAGCATCCGGTCATAAAAGATAAACATAGGATAAGCGCAAGCAATGAGAGAGGCAATAATTCCCACCTGGCTGTTAAAGAGCCTTCTGCCCAATAAATAAATCAGTCCGCAGTTTGAGGCCCCGATAAGTATCTGAATCAATATCAGAGCGAAGACTTCTCCTTCTGAAAAAAGATAGGCCAAGCTTAAGAAATACGGATAGACCGGCA
>CAZPSS010000182.1:0-2527 GCA_964589565.1 uncultured Planctomycetia bacterium | reverse complement strand
TGCGCCTGAATTTAGAGGTTCAGGCGTTGAAATATTTAGCTCAGGCTTGCGATGGCGATGCCCGCAGGGCGCTTAACGCTCTGGAGTTGGCAGTCCTTACCACCAGCCCCGATAAATCCGGCATAATAAACTTTACCTCAAAAGTAGCGCAGGAATCTATTCAGAAAAAGGCAGTTATCTACGATAAAGACGAAAGCGCCCATTACGATACGATTTCTGCGTTTATTAAAAGTATGCGCGGCTCCGATCCGGATGCCGCTCTTTATTGGCTGGGAAAGATGATTTATGCCGGAGAGGATCCGCGCTTTATTGCGCGCAGGATTTGTATCTGCGCGGCGGAAGATGTGGGCAATGCCGACCCCCAGGCAATAATTTTAGCTAACGCGGCGCTGCAGATTTCTGAATTTGTCGGTCTTCCTGAGGCGCGAATTCCCTTAGCCCAGGCAACAGTATATATTGCCTGCGCCCCCAAAAGTAACGCTGTCTATCAGGGAATAGAGAAGGCCATATCCGATGTGGAGAAGGGAAGAACCATGGAAGTGCCTAAACCTTTAAGAGTGGGGACATATTCGGGGGCAGAGAAGCTGGGGCACGGCCAGGGCTACAAATATGCCCACGACTACAAGGATCATTTTGTAAAACAGGAATACCTGCCCACCAGGAGAAAATATTATATTCCTACTGCTCTTGGGTATGAAAAGAAAATAAAGGAATGGCTGGAGAAACTAAATTGCTAAATTGTTAAATTGTTTAAATTGGAAAAACAATGTAGCAATGTAACAATTCAACAATATGAAGGTAAAAGCTTTAGCATTGTTTTCCGGGGGTTTAGATAGCGTCCTTTCGGCAAAGCTTGTTATGGAACTGGGCATAGAGACGGAAGCGGTTTATTTCGTTAATGCTTTCCTGCCCACCCCGCGCAAAGCCGGGCAGGCGGGCCTGCCCGGGCTTTCGGACTGTCCTCATCAAATTCGAGCAGCTGCTCAATTGGGGCTCAAACTGCATATCCTGGACATATCTCAGACACATTTGGAATTAGTGCAAAAGCCCCGCTATGGCTATGGCGGGAATATGAATCCCTGCATAGATTGCCGCATACTTATGCTGAAGGAGGCAAAGGCCTATATGCGCAGCCACAACTTTTCTTTTCTTATCTCCGGGGAGGTGTTGGGACAGCGGCCGATGTCGCAGAGAAAAGACAGCTTAAATATTGTTGACCGGGATGCGCATGTTAAAGGATTGGTTCTGCGGCCGCTTTCGGCAAAGAAGTTAGCGCCTACCCTTGCGGAAGAGAAGGGCTGGGTGGATAGGGATAAGTTGTTTGATTTTTCCGGCCGTTCCCGTAAACCCCAACTTGCCCTGGCAAAAAAGTTAGGCGTCAGGGAATATCTCACTCCGGCCGGAGGCTGCCTTCTTACCGAGGCAGGATTTGCCGGGAGATTCAGAGATTTGCTGGCCTGCGGCAAATTCGGCCTTGGCGATGTGCAATTGCTTAAGGTGGGCAGGCATTTTCGCTACAGAAGCAATGCCCGAATTATTGTAGGCAGGGACCAGCAAGAGAACGGCCGTTTGATGGATTCGGCCTGCGATAAGGATATCTTGTTTAAGCTCCGCGATTTTAGCGGGCCGCTGACATTGGCGCGCGGCGAAAAAACCGCCGGTTTAATAGAGACGGCGGCCAAACTTACCGCCCGCTACAGCAAAGGTAAAGAGGAAGAAAATGTCCGGGTGGATTATTGGCGGGGCAGCTCAGAGGAGAAGAAATCTATTTTAGTAACTCCTGCCGGGGAAGAATCGATTGAGAAGATGAGGATATAACCACAGTTAAAAAGTTAAAAAGTTTCAAAAGTTCAAAAAGTTTAAAAGGTTTTCTAACTTTTTAACTTGCAACTTTTAAAACTTATTCGAGGGGGTGGAAGGTGGAAAAGAAAGTAATGTTCGTTTTAATTGCAACAGTGTTAATCTTCGCTCTGGGGATACAAGCCGGCTTTAGCAAAGACAACGAAAAGGGGAAGGCCGAGTCCGATACAAGCGAAATTGCGCAGAGGCTCGATGAAGTCCTGGCTAATCAAGCCGAAATTCTAAAGCAATTTGACGAGATTAAGCAGGAATTAGCCATCATCAAAGTCCGCGCCAGCCGCAGATAACCTTGCTTATTAAAATTAAATATAGTATAATAACGGTGCGATGAAAGAGATTATTTTCGGTATAATAGGCGGCTTGGGCCTGTTTCTCTTCGGGATGAAATTGCTTTCCGAAGGTTTCCAGAAATTAGCGGGAACTAAACTGCGCCAGATTCTAAAATTCCTTACCGATAAGACAGTAGTCGGAGTGCTTACAGGGGTATTGGTTACGGGAATAATCCAAAGTTCTTCTGCTACCACAGTAATGATTATCGGATTTGTTAACGCCGGGCTTCTGGCTCTTAAACAGGCAATCGGGGTAATTATAGGGGCCAATATCGGCACTACCGTAACTGCCCAGATTATTGCTTTTAAAATCGACCAGTATGCCCTTCCGGCAATCG
>CAZPSS010000181.1:0-2532 GCA_964589565.1 uncultured Planctomycetia bacterium | reverse complement strand
AAAAGCGTCATTGCGAGCGAACACATCCACACTTTCCACACCCCCGGTGCTTTCCACACCCCGGGGGTGTGGAAGAAGGGGAAGAGGCCTCCTTCTCTTGCGCACGCTGGCGGGATGGGCCGCCTCAATTACTTCACCCCAGGAGGCATAATAATAGTCAGCCACCCTGCGGGTCAGCTTAAGCATCTGTCTATCCAAAAGCGGCTCCCGGTCAATGACGCTTTTTAGCGGTTTGATTTTTTTAACCGGTGTTTTATTAAGAAAACCCACTATATATCCTATCTCAAGCCGCCGGCCGAAAGGCACCTCCACCCGCTGGCCAACTTTGATAAAACCTCTAAAATCCTCGGGTACGCTATATGTAAACGGTTTATCTACCGGCACACCCAACACGACTTGAGCATATCTATACATCCTATCACCTACGTCCTATCGCCTGAAAAACCTTAATAGGTGAAGTTACCTCTCTATTGGCTAAATTCCTTTGCAGTCCATAACGCACGACTAAGATATCACTAACATCTTTAGCGCCCGTTGAGGTTACACTGCCAAATAACCTGCCTATCGCCTCAAAGGCATCCCTCACATCAGGGTTTTCTTTATATTTTAAAAGCTCTTCTCTTACCGACTTCGGCCCTTCTTTAAATTTCCCTCTATCGTTTACTGCAAGTTTGATTGCCAGGTCTATATCGAGTGTCCACAGGTATTCCCTTGATAACATTCAAAATATGTTCGGCTTGCTTGCCACCTCTCAAAGGATTCTTCTTCAGGTCTACATAAAGCTGAAGATTATCCGCCACTTTCATCCCCTTTCTTTCTCGCGCTTGCTCAAATATAGTCTCATCAGGAGCTTCAAATATCACGACATTAAAACCCTTCTTTGTTTCAGAGGCCGAGAGCGAATCAAGCGCAAACTTATCAAAAGCTTCAATGTATAGTGAAACTATATCAAAGGTAGCAAAAGGCGCTATCAGCGAGGCACCTGCCTCTTGAGTAAAGGCATACCTTATTTTTCTTCGAGAAAACTCATCTGCTATAGCCCGCATCAAACGTTGAGGATTCTGCGCCCACACATAGTAACACTTCCTGTCTTCTCTTCGTTGTAAAACCGTCTTTTCAGTCCAGGCCGAAAGCAAATCATCGAAATTGGTCAATTTTAACTTGTTAGCTTCCTCCAATAGATAGCCTGCCTCTACCATCTGCTTTACGATACGAGAAACCATGCCTTTGCTTAACTGTGTCCTTCGAACAATATCTTTTTGCATCCATACTCTATGTGGTTCATAAAGAAGGCATTTTGTAACCCTAACGGCCTTTGGCGAAAATAAGGATTGTCTTTGGGCTGCATATGGCTGCCCTCTTTTGCCTTCTATTTCTATATGTATGCTACCAAAAGCTATCTTCATATTCCCATCAAAATCCATATAGCCAACTTTATGCTTATTGCATATCTTTTTACCTTGCTCTCCCAACCTAGGCACAGCAATAATAGAATAATATGAGGGATTGCCTCTTCTGTATTCTTCGAGGTGAAAGATACCTTCCCTAACATATTGAGGATAGCCCGCCCTTTTAACTTTGACGCAGAAATGGTAAATTTTGTCTCTATATCGAGCAGTTAATAGCATATCTACTATCGAGTCTCTTCTATTCTTTTCGTATCTCTTTATTTTCCAGTGGGTTAAGAACGGGATACGTCTTTTAAGCTCGTTTTCTACCCAGCTAAGAAGCCTTTTCTCCAGCATATACATACTTATTACACCCCAAAGAAATTAGCAGAATTTACAACATTGTAAACTCTGCTATATAGTAAACCACAAAAAATCCTGTTCGTCAAGCATTTTCTTTCATCTCTGCCCTTTAACCTTCTCTCCCACCTACGCCTTTCTTCAACTCTGTCATAATCTTCTGCATATCTTCCCAAACTAAGCGCTTAGCCTGAGGGTTGCGCAGGAGATACGCCGGATGGAAGGTAGGCATCACTTTTATTCCGCGATAATCTTGAAATTTGCCTCTTAGTTTTGTAATGGGGAAATCCTGATTCAAAAGGGCCTGGCAGGCAAATTTACCCAGACAGCAGATAATCCGCGGATTAATGATTTCCAATTGCTGCCCGATATAATCCCGGCAGGCGGCTATCTCGGAAGGCAGAGGGTTTCTGTTTTGCGGCGGGCGGCATTTGAGAACGTTGGATATATAAACATCTCTGCGTTTAAGCCCCATCGCTTCGATAATCCTGGTCAAAAGCTCGCCCGCCCGGCCAACAAAGGGAAGCCCCTGCAGGTCTTCTTCCCTTCCCGGGGCCTCGCCTACAAATACAAGGCGTGCCCGTGGGTTTCCTTCGCCAAGAACAGGATTTTTTCTGGTTTTATAAAGAGGGCACTGCCTGCACTTGATGAGCTCCTGACGGAGCTGCTCCAGGTTTTCAGTTTTAGGCAGCGGCTTTAGATAAAATTCCTCTATCCCGGCGACTTGTTCAGCCTCCATATATGCCTTCACTGAGCCGATTATCTCCCGGAGTTCTTTCTTTAT
>CAZPSS010000180.1:309-2533 GCA_964589565.1 uncultured Planctomycetia bacterium | reverse complement strand
GCCGATCGGCTTGACCACTATATTTTAGTTCATACTTTATTGTATTTGGCTATGTAGTTGTTTGTTATTTTGATTGGTATTCCGAGTGACCATACTGAAGGGGAAACACCTGTTCCCATCCCGAACACAGAAGTTAAGCCCTTCAAGGCCGATGGTACTGCGGTGGCAACGCCGTGGGAGAGTAGGTAGTTGCTCGGTTAATATTGAATGCCCCAGGGCAAAAAGCTCTGGGGCATTTTATATGTTTGCTGGCTTTGTTCGGTGTTTCCCGCTCGCTCAAAAAGCTCATTCGCTCGCTGGGAAACACCTCACCGCCAGCAAAAAAAATGCCTAAATTTTTGCCTTCAGCATTCAATTATTTCCCTCGCAATGAATGAAGGGGAAAAGCTCATTCGCTCACTGAAAAGTACCTCGCAAAAGCCCTTTAGTTTCTTAGTCAGGAACCGCAGCGCAAATTACCAAAGACGGCTTTTCAATATCCCCCTCGCAATGAACGAAAGGCTTGACTTTTTTACTCAATAAGGTATACTTGTTATTGGAGCCAAAAAGGTGCTGGCAAGGAGAGGAGGCGGGTAAGAAAAATGAAGAAAATCGCAGTTATTTTGATGGTAATATGTGTGGGTGCGTTTTGCCTGAGTTTAGCCACTTTCGCCGAAGATTTTGGCGAGCAGTTTCTTAAGGGGGCGATAAAAGGCGCGGCAGTCGGCGCAGCCGCTTCAGCCGGTTCAGGTGGGAAAGCAGGAAAAGGCGCAGCAATCGGCGCGGGAGTAGGCATCTTCAGCGATATGCTCTTTGGCGCAATGGAAAAGAGTAAGAAAGAGGCGCCCGTGCAATCTGTCGGCCTGGACTCCGAAGGCGCCTATCAGAGGGGGTTCCAGCAGGGATTTACCAACGGTTATCAGCAGGGTTATCAGCAGGGATATAGCGAGGGTTTATCTGCAACGAAATAGTTTTTTCAGAAGTTATCTTTGCAAGACCCAAGGCGAAAGAAGTATAAGCCCGGTAAAAAGCCGGGCTCTTTTTTTGCTTGCATTTCCGGAAATTTGTGTTATAATTACCTATTGCAAATTACACAGAAACCCCATTACGTGGAGAGTATTTATGCCGCAGTTACGAAAAGACCCGGTAATCGGCCGCTGGGTAATTATTGCTACGGAGCGGGCAAAAAGGCCTGAGGACTTTAAGATCGAGAAGGAAGAACTTCCCGAGGGGCCCTGTCCTTTCTGCGAGGGAAACGAAAAGCATACGCCTGCGGAAATTTTCGCAGTGCGTAAGTCCCGGACCAAGCCCAATCAGCCGGGCTGGAATGTGCGCGTGGTCCCCAGCATTGCCCCGCTTCTTCAGGGAAAAGGCGAGTTGGGCAGGCGCGGCAAAGGCATGTATGATTTAATGAACAGTATCGGCGCGCACGAAATAGTAATAGAGACTCCCAAGCACATCGCCAACGTTGCGGATTTGGAAGAAGAGCAGATTGCTAAAATTATCGACTGTTATATAGAAAGGTTTTTTCAGTTAGAGAAAGACGCGCGTTTTAAATATGTGTTGATGTTTAAAAATTACGGCCGGCCGGCCGGCGGCGGGCGCCTTAGGCATGCGCGCTCGCAGTTAATCGCCACACCCGTTAATCCTAAGCGGGCTAAAGAAGAGTTGGTAGGCGCAAGGAAATATTTTGAATATAAGGAAAGATGCGTCTTTTGCGATATAATCAAACAGGAGCTGCAGCAGAAGGAAAGATTAATCATTGACATCGACGGCATAATAGCTATTTCTCCTTTTGCCTCCCGTTTTCCCTTTGAAGTCTGGATTTTACCCAAAGAGCATTCCTGCGATTTCTATACTATGAAGCCGGAGCATCGCCGCGACCTGGCGGGGGTTATAAAAAGAGTTATGCTGAAGTTGAAGCTTACCCTGAACGACCCGCCTTATAACTATATTTTGCATACCGCGCCCTTTCGCCGCCCCAAGGCAGGGTATTGGAAGACAATAGATGAGGATTATCACTGGCACATAGAAGTTATGCCCCGCTTGACCCGCGTAGCCGGGTTTGAATGGGGCACAGGTTTTTATCTTAATCCCACATCGCCCGAAGAGGCCGCTAAGATATTGCGGGAAACCAAGATTTAAAAGGATAAACGATGGACCAGTTAAGAAGAGACCCGGTTGTAGGCAGATGGGTAATTGTATTTACGGATAAGCCCCGCCTGCCCAACGACTTCGAGGCCGA
>CAZPSS010000180.1:0-299 GCA_964589565.1 uncultured Planctomycetia bacterium | reverse complement strand
GGGCCTTGCCCTTTTTGTTACGGTCACGAAACTATGACCCCGCCGGAGATTCAGGCCCACAGGGAAGGCGCTACCCGGGCAAATTCGCCCGGCTGGTCAACGCGGGTCGTGCCCAATAAATTCCCCGCCCTGAGAATAGAAGGAAACCTCGACCGCCAGGGCCTGGGGATATTCGATATGTCCAACGGCGTAGGGGCTCACGAGGTAATCATTGAAACCCCCGACCACAGCAAGAGCCTGGCGGATTTACTGGACCACGAGGCGGAGAAGGTTATCTGGGCCAATCGGGACAAAAGCGT
>CAZPSS010000179.1:0-2553 GCA_964589565.1 uncultured Planctomycetia bacterium | reverse complement strand
CCTTTTAGCGATTTTCGCCGTCCCCCCTGTTTTGATTTCGAAGAAATCAAGGGGGATATAATTTCCTATGCTATCAAGGGTTTAAAATTGCAAGATTAGATTCAAAAGGCCGCCGACAATGATGGCGGTAGAAACCATAAGCAGGGCACTTTTAAACATATCCTTTATGCCCAGCTCTTTAATTAACACCGTAAATGTGGCTACGCAGGGAAAATATATTGCCAGGATAGTGGAGCCGATAACCAGTTGTTTGGTGGTTAAATTTAAGGGCCCAAGCATTCCGATAGCTACATCTTTCCTTAAAAAGCCCACCAGTAAAGCAGAGCTGGCTTCAGCAGGCAAACCCCAGATGTTTTGCAAAACCGGACTGAAAAGGCTCGACAAGAAATCGATTAAATTTAGCGCGTACAATATATTGACGAATAAAATCCCGGCAAGCACATAGGGAAGCGCCTCTTTTAAGAAACTTGATATGCGCATACTCAATTTTTTAAGCACTGCAAAGGGCTGGGGAACCCGATACGGAGGAATCTCCAGTAAGATTTCCGGGCTCTTTCCCTTTAAAAGCTTATTTAAGAGAAGGCCCTTTACCAGCAAAATCAAAAATAAGGCGCCAAAAACTATTCCCAAATACTGGCCTCCTCGAGCGCCTACTAAACCGACAATCATTGCAATCTGGGCCATACAGGGAACGGCAACAGCCATAAGCGTCGCGGCGATAAATTTTTCCCGGCGCTCTTCCAAAAGCCGCATGGCCAATGCCCCGGGCACATTACATCCCAAACCTAAAATCAGCGGAATAATGGCATATCCGTGCAGTCCGATGTGATGCATTAAATTGTCGAGCAACACCGCAAAGCGGGGAAGATAGCCAAAGTCCTCCCAAAGCCCTAACACCAGATAGAAGCTGAAGATATAAGGAAGAACCATCCCTAAGGGAACATAGACGCCGGTGGTTAAAAGGCCGAAAGAGCTCCCAAAGTCCATTTCTCCATTAATCAGTTCGCCGATTAAAATATGGTGTATTGAGCCTGCGCTGCCTAAGAAGAGGCTTAACCTGCGCATCAGAGGCAGCCACACTCCCTGGAAAAAGGGTTCAAACACATTGCCAATCAACCCTTCGCCCAGGAAACGAATGAGCCAAAAAGAAAATAATACCGCGCAAGCCCCTACCAGAAGGCCCCAGAAGGGCTTAATAGATAAATCTTCCATGCGCTCCAAAAAGGTGTGGTGCCTGTGGGCCAGCTTTTGCACCTCAGTGATTATTAAACCGATTTCATCCCAGCATTTTTCCGCGCTGCAAGGAGGTTTCTTAGGAGCTTTAGCCTGAGGTATGCGTTCAATTAACTCTTTTATTCCTTCGCCTGTGAGTCCGCAGGTAGGAACAACGGGAACGCCCAAAATTTTTTCCAATTTTTCCACATTGATGCTTATCCCTTTATGGCGGGTATCATCCCACATATTTAAGGCGACAATTACGGGTATATGGCGCTGCAGGAGTTGCAGTGTTAAATAGAGATTTCTTTCCAGGTTTGTAGCATCAATGATATTAATCACTAAATCGCCCTGCTTTAGCATCTCCACTGCTACTTCTTCGGCGCGGCTTGTGGTTTGGAGGCTATAGGCGCCGGGTACGTCTATCACCAACGGCCTCTGAGCATCTACTTTCATATACCCCTGCATAAATTCTACCGTTGTCCCCGGATAATTAGATATGATTACCCTGGCGCCGGTTAGACGAGAAAAAACAGCGCTTTTGCCCACATTGGGATTACCCATCAACAGTATTTTTCTTTCTGTCTTCTGTTTTCTGTTTTCTGTCATCTGTCTTTTACTTCCACCATTAGCCTGCCGGCCATACCAAAGCCCAGGGCGACCTTCGTCCTGCCCATCTGTACAGTAACCGGGCCGCGCCAAAAATGGGCACTAACCTTAGTAATTTTCTTACCGGGGCGGATTCCTAAGTTCTGCAGGCGCAGAACAAAATTACTTCCCCCCTCTAAACTAACCACGGTTCCGGATTCTTTTAGTTTCATCTTGGTCAAGTCAATAATCATTTTTTCGTCGTTCGCATCTAATATCTAATATTTAATCTTCTTTGGAATTTTTTGCGCCTCGAACTGTGGCAACCTTCACAAGGAGAAAACCCAAAAGGCAAGTTTTCTTTATAGAACAAAATTTTCATTGATAGGATACTACAACTGCAAAGAAAAAGCAAGATAGTTAACAGAATTTTCCCAGTCGGTTAAAATTCTGTCCTGGTGCAGGAAAGTATATAACGCACACCAATCGATGAGGTCTTTCCATATTTATTATAATAATGGAATTACCTCTTCGGTTTGAATATGCCTCTCACGTATATTTTCTATATAGTGGAGGGGGTATCTAACACAACGATAAATTTCGTGTCCCCCAATCCCATCAAAATAAGGGGTTAAGTATTCCCATACTACCTCTTTGTCAGGAGTAATCTCAAAAATTCTACCGCGCCTGCCGCGAAACCCTCCTTCACAGATAACTGTATTTCCATTAGGCATCCTATTTGAACCGCCG
>CAZPSS010000178.1:0-2589 GCA_964589565.1 uncultured Planctomycetia bacterium | reverse complement strand
CGATATCGGCAATTATGAAATTTATAAAAAAGCGGATGAGGATTTCGCTTCAAAGTAAACAGCAGCGAGTGCAATGCGTATAGCTTGCGCCAAACGAAAAGGAGCAAAGATAGATGGCTAGAGAAAAGCGGCTTTTGACTTCGGAGTCGGTGACCGAGGGGCATCCGGACAAACTCTGTGACCAGATTTCCGATGCAGTTCTGGATGAAGTCTTGCGCCAGGATGCGCGGGGGCGGGTGGCCTGCGAGACCTTTGTTACTATGGGACTGGTTGTTGTCGGCGGAGAAATTACTACCGATGCCTATATAGACGTGCATAAACTGGTGAGAAAAGTCGTTAAAGATATCGGTTATACCAGTCCCCGCTTCGGGTTCGATTATGAGTCCTGCGCTATTCTTAACGGCATTCATTCTCAATCGCCCGATATTGCCCAGGGCGTAAACCGCGGCGGCGCCGGCGACCAGGGGGTAATGGTGGGTTTTGCCTGTCGCGAGACGCGCGAACTTATGCCCTTGCCGATTATGCTGGCCCACAAATTGGCTATGCGCTTAGCGGAAGTGCGCAAAAAGGAAATACTTAAGTTTCTCGGGCCCGACGGAAAATCTCAGGTCAGCGTGGAGTATCGCAATGGAAAGCCAAGGCGGGTGGACAGCGTGGTAATCGCCTGCCAGCATACTGCCGAGATACTGGATACTTCCGGCCAGAGGATAACCAAGAGAGCGCGCAGGCGGATTATTCAGGCAGTGGCGGAGCCGGTTCTGGGTAAATGGATAGATAAAGATACTAAATTTTATGTAAACGAAACAGGTAAATTTATCATCGGCGGCCCCCAGTCGGATACGGGGATGACTGGAAGGAAACTTATTGTGGATACGTACGGAGGCATTGTTTCTCACGGCGGAGGAGCTTTCAGCGGAAAAGACCCCAGCAAAGTCGACCGCTCCGCTTCATATATGGCCAGATACATCGCCAAAAATATTGTTGCCGCAGAGCTTGCCGATAGATGCCTTGTGCAGCTTGCCTATGTGATTGGGCGGGCCGACCCCTTAGCGGTATATATCGATACTTTCGGCACGGCAAAGGTATCGGAAGAGAAATTAGCGAGACAGGTAAGAAAGCATTTTGCGTTAACCCCGCGGGGAATAATCGAGATGCTGGATTTGCTGCGCCCTATCTATAGGGCATCCGCCTGCTATGGGCATTTCGGCAGAGATGATGAACATTTTAACTGGGAGAAGACCGATAAGGCGCCTGTCTTGCGAAAAGCGTTAGGGAAAGGAAGGAAAACAAGGTGAAATATCATATCAAGGATATCCGTCTGGCAAAAAAGGGCAAACTGCGCATTGAATGGGCGGGGCTGGATATGCCGGTTTTAAATTCGATTAGAGAAAGGTTCACCCGTCAAAGGCCATTAGCGAATACGAGGATTGGCTGCTGCCTGCACGTAACCTCAGAGACCGCAAACCTTGTTCTCGCCCTTAAAAACGGCGGCGCAAAGGTAGCGCTTTGCGCTTCCAACCCCTTAAGCACGCAGGACGATGTAGCCGCCTCGCTCGTTAAGGATTATGGTATCCCTGTGTTTGCCATAAAAGGCGAAGATACTAAAACTTATTATAGCCACATAAACAGCGTGCTGGATAGAGCCCCGCAGATTACAATGGACGACGGAGCTGACTTGGTCTCCGCTATTCACCGCAAAAGAAAGGACCTTGCCCGCAATGTCCTGGCAGCAACGGAGGAAACAACCACCGGCGTAATCAGGCTGCGCAGCTTGGAGCGCAAGGGGCTTTTGTTATTCCCTGTTATTGCGGTAAACGATGCGGACACAAAGCACCTGTTCGATAACCGCTATGGCACCGGCCAATCCACTATTGACGGGATAATCCGCGCTACCAACAAATTGCTGGCGGGGACAAATTTTGTGGTCTGCGGCTATGGGTGGTGCGGGCGGGGGGTAGCGATGCGCGCTCGCGGTATGGGCGCAAATGTGGTTGTTTGCGAGGTTGACCCTTTGCGGGCACTGGAAGCGGTAATGGACGGTTATAGAGTTTTGCCTCTGCGCCGGGTTCTGAAGAACGGCGATATCTTTGTTACCGTATCCGGCGATACCGGCGTTATCAGAAAAGAACATTTTCTTTTAATGAAAGACGGGGCGATTCTGGCTAATGCCGGGCACTTTAACGTAGAGATAGACCTCCAGGCTTTAGAAAAATTGGCGAAGAGGAAGAGGCGCCTGCGCGAATTTGTCGAGGAATATACTTTGAAAAATAACAGACGGCTCTTTCTTTTGGGAGAAGGAAGGCTGATAAATCTGGTGGCCGCAGAAGGCCATCCCGCCTCGGTAATGGATATGAGTTTTGCCAATCAGGCATTGTCTTGCGAGTTTGTAAAAAAGGAAGCCGAATCTCTGGAGAAAAAGGTCTATCGGGTTCCCCGGAGAATCGATGAGAAGATTGCCGGCCTTAAATTAAAATCCCTGGGCACAAGGATTGACGCCTTGACGCCCGAGCAGAAGAGGTATTTGTCTTCCTGGGAACTGGGAACGTAAAGGAGGCCTTGAGATGTCTTTAATATGGATGCGCGTATTTT
>CAZPSS010000177.1:0-2594 GCA_964589565.1 uncultured Planctomycetia bacterium | reverse complement strand
TAGTTGCCCCATTTATGGGGCCCAGACGTGGTGTAGTTGCCCCATTTATGGGGCCCAGACGTGGTGTAGTTGCCCCATTTATGGGGCCAGGCCCCTTTTTCTCCTGCGCATCTCTTCGGCAGCTGCAAGGTTTTTTTGCGCATCAGCAAAGGTGGGGTCTATCTTTAGGCATCCGAGGTAACACTCGATTGCCTCATTATATCTACCCGTATGATAGTAGGCATTGCCAAGGTTATAATAGGCCTTGGCGTAATTGGAATTGAAACGTAAACATAGAAGATAAGCTTTTTCCGCGTTTGCGAAATCCTCCAATTGGGAATAAGCCAGGCCCAGGAGAAAATGGGTCTCCCAGCTGGGAAAGTAAAACTCTAACGACTTCTTTAATTCCGGGATGGCTAACTTGGCCTTTCTTTCGGTATATAGACCGGGATAGTAACCCCCGCTTATAGCCAGGCACAGGCCTCTGCGCTGATACCAATAGGCCTTAAGCGGCAGATAGATTACCTTCGGCAAAGTGACAAGCATCCCAATTACCGCCAACCAAACCAGCCAATATCGGATTTTCACGTCATTGCGAGAAGGCCTGCGTTTGCGCCTATGCCGACGAAGCAATCTCAAAAAGGGATTGCTTCCCGCCTCGCTTCGCTCGCGGCTCCGGCTTCTGTCGCTCGCAATGGCGGCGCCGGCCATCCCTACCACAAACCAGAAATACAAAGAGGAAGCCTCATTCTGCAGGTTGAAGCTAAAAGCAGCGGCCGTCAAAGCGGCCAGGATGCTTCCTAAAAGTCCAAGATAGATTATGTTCGTGCTCGGGACACGAACAGTGTTTATCCTGCGCCAAAGCCCCCGCACCGCAGCAACGGCAAACCAGATAAAGCCGGCCAAACCAATCAGGCCCAATTCAGTGGCAAACTGAAAATATTCGTTGTGCGCCTGGCGAATAAAATGCTCCGCCCCGTAGGTGGCCAAGGCCCCTTTTGTCTGATAGGCCGGATAAATTAGGCTAAAATTGCCGATTCCTACTCCTAAAAAAGGCCGGGCTTTAACCATCTTGGCTATCCCCTTCCATATCTCTATCCTCTGGCGGTTAGTGCAATAGGCCAAATTAAATATGGAAGCAAACCTTCTGAACCACCAGGGATCCGAGGGCTTAAACTGAATGGGAGGCTTGGGAGGCGGGGCCTCTATCCCGGGTAACGGCCTTGCCTGCGGCCGGGAAAGAAACGCCTCAGGCCCTCCCGAAACCCCAGCCCCAAAGGTTGAGGCTCCATCGGCCCCGGGAGTTGTCAAAACATATCTTCTCGGCTTAGGAAGGCGCTGAACAATGTCCCCTACCAGGGCAGGAGTAATGAAGATTAAAGAGAGATTGGCAATGACGACAACGGAGACAACGTTTAAAACTAAAGGCCGCAGGAAAAATCTTCTTTTGACGCTAAAGGCAAACATTACTGCTACTGCAGCTATCAGCCCCACCCAGCTGGCCCGGTTCTGGGTAACAATCAGATGGGTAAAAACCCCTAATGTTATTAAATAAAGAAGACCAAACCTTACGTCATTGCGAGGAGCCATTTTCCCTTCGTCATTGCGAGGAGCCATTTTCCCTTCGTCATTGCGAGGAGCCGAAGGCGACGAAGCAATCCCTTTACTGTTTGAGATTGCTTCACCCTGCTTCGCAGGGTTCGCAATGACGGCGGAGTGACGTTCGCTCGCAATGACGAGATTGGTGTTAAACGAACATAACATAGCTAAAGCCAGAGGAATAACAATCACCAGATACGCTGCGGCAAAGTTGGGGTTACCCATCGTAGCGTTAAGGGTAAGGACTTGATAAAGCCCGGGAAATTCCCAGCCATAATATTGGGCGATGCCGTAACCAGCTACGGCTATGGCGGGTAAGAGCATCAGCGCCATAAAACCCCTTATTGCCTTTAGCGTTTTAATGTTATTGGCCGCAATAAAGTAAAGCAATATGTGCGAGGCCCAGCGGCGGCTAAACCTCAAACCTTCATAGGGATTTTTTGCCCAGAGCAAGGAAAGGAGTATAATTAAAAGGAAGGCTGTAAGCGGCAGATTTAAAGGCGTCTTCACCAGCCGGAACCCGCCTCCGCCGTTCATCTTCAAAATCCAGGCGCAGAAGAGAACTAAAATCAGCCCCTGGGCCAGGGCCTCCTTGGCCTCCCCGTAGATGCTAAAAAAATACCCCTCATCCTCATTTGCCTGATGATAAATGAAGAAAAGGGGCACCGAAATCAGAAGCAGGGCCAATCCCGCCTTAATTATTCCATCCCAAAATTTATCCATTTCTTATTTGCGTCTGCCTTCAGTGAAGTATATCATATCTTCCCATATACCGCAAACAAGAAATGCGCCCAGTATTGTCAAGATAATTGGGCGCTTTTTATTTTGTCATTGCGAGGAGCGAAGCGGCGCCTGCCCTCAGCGCTTTAATTCACGAAGTGAATTAGCAGGGGGAAGCAATCTCAAAACAAGGTTTACCCTATTAATGTAAACGAATTAAGTGTTGTGTCCCCTTATTCGAATTAAGTGTTGTGTCCCCTTATTTGTTTTCCCTTATTTGTTTTTCACACAATATA
>CAZPSS010000176.1:0-2601 GCA_964589565.1 uncultured Planctomycetia bacterium | reverse complement strand
AATGAATAATATCGGGCTTAAAATTCAGAGTCTTTGCGCTAGTTAAGGCAGCAGAAGCCAAAAAAGCAAAGCGCAGCGCATTATCCGGATATTCTGCCTTAGGCGTCCCATAGAGAAACTCTCTGTCGTAATAATCACTCTTGTTAATAAAATAGAAATCTACTCCTTCTTTGCTTAGATGGTATAAAGAAAAAGCAATGTCGTTATTGCCTAATTTGGCAGCAATCTTGACCTTAAACAGCTTGATGCCCAAGTCTTGAGCTTTCGTCTGGAGGTAATAAGGCAGGAAAATTTGAACCTTACATCCCAGAGCTGCCAAAACCTTCGGTAAAATTGCGGATACGTCTGCTAATCCGCCTGTTTTGGAAAAAGGCGCTGCCTCGGAAGAAACAAATAAGACCTTCATTTTTTTTCTTTAAGGGCCTCCATACCCCGGCGGCAGATTTCCTTAGCGTATTCGGTCCAGATGCCGCCGCCCCAATAGCGAAAACAGCTGGTCTGGGAAAGAAGATTACCGCCAACACCGTTACTTTCATTATTCTAAGGTTATTAAATCTTCGAACTTCTCAAACTTTTTCTCGCCGATGCCCTTGACCTGTATCAATTCTTTTTTAGTTTTAAAGGGGCCGTGGAGGTTGTGATATTCTATTATTCTCTGGGCAAGTTTTTCACCCACTCCGGGAAGACGGGCAAGCTCGTCTATTTTGAAGCTGTTGATATTGATAAACCTTTTCTGCTCAATAAACTTATCGGCCTCTTCTCTTGCGGCCTTTATTTCATAAGGCGCAACGCTCAAGTTTAATTTCTGTTGTGTCTTTTTATAGGAATTCAGTCCTAATCCGGTTACAAAGGAGACGGCTAAAAATAGCAAAATTGTCTTTTCTTGCCTGGTTAAGTCCAACATCGTTATCTCAGCACATATTTAATCCAGGCGCGCCTGAATTCGTCCTGATTGTAATATTTACCGCCGTAAACTAAATCCAGCGATTCGGCAAAAGTCCGCCCGGATATTAAAAGCTGGCAAAACCGCGAGAATTGCTTGCGCCCGTGTTGAGTAATCAAAAATTCTACCGCTTTTTCCGATTGAGCGTAAAAAAGTTCCGTTTCCTCTTTGGATTGCGGATAATCCTTCATTTCCACTAACTTCTTGACAGGGATGTGTGTTACATCTTTTACTTTATCCCGCAGCATCGCATCGGCGTAGCCGATAAGGCCGCTTTCATATATCGCCAGGCCCTCATTAAGCCATAAAGGGATATATTCATCTTGAGCAAATTCCCGGAATATAAGATGGGTTAATTCGTGAGGAAAGCTAACCGAAAGGTAAGGTAAAGATAAGGCGCACAGATATATCTCTTTTTCTCCCGTCCGGGGAACAAAGCCGCCTATATGGTCAAACCTCTCCAGAAATTTCTGCATATGTTGCTGCCACTTTTCCCGGCTGGAAACAATAAAGACCTCGCATTTATCCGGCCAATATATCTGTCTTTCGTAATTTAAGTCGTAGGTAATCTTTTCGTAGTAGTATTCGGCTCTGTCGGCCACTATCTTGGACTGCACTATATCTTCATAATACACGATAAAATGCTCCGTCTGGCGATAATGCCAATTTCCTCCGGCC
Source organism: uncultured Planctomycetia bacterium (assembly GCA_964589565.1). Lineage (GTDB taxonomy): Bacteria > Omnitrophota > Gorgyraeia > JAFGHF01 > JAFGHF01 > CAZPSS01. The sequence continues at coordinate 980 of CAZPSS010000176.1, read as the reverse complement.
AATAGGGCGCGGGCGATGTCTGTCCTTTTTCTTCTTCCGGATTCAACGATTTCTCCGCGTTTTAGCTTGCCTCTCAGGACTTCATCGATATATTCGCGGGTTTTTAGTGTATCTTTTTCTGTCTCGGGAATCCATTCGCCTCTATATTTCACCAGGCCGCGAGCTCTCTGCTCGGATTCAAATTCCTGCCGGGAAATTTCCGCTTTTTCTCTGTCCTGTTTATCTTTAAGCCACTTCTCCCTGAGAGCCTGATTCTTCCTTTCATCCCATTTTTTCACATAGGCAATATCTTGTTTAGTAAAGGTAATCTTGGCATTGAGAAAAACCTCCAACTGTAAGAGATTATCTGTCTCTTCCACAACAACCCCTTCAATAATATTGCCGTTCTTTAAACAGACAATATCCGCCCCTGCTTTACAAGGCCACCACATTATACCTAAAACCATCAACAAAGATACAAGTCTTTTCATATCACAATATTAACCAACTTGTTTGGCACAACAAAAAGTTTCTTAACCGGCTTATCCCCTATCCACCCGGCTACTTTTTCATCCTGCAAAACAAGCTTTTTTAATTCTTCTTCTTTTATATCATAAGGCGCGGTTATTTTGGCGCGCACTTTACCGTTGAGCTGCACCACAATTAATGCTTCTTCTGTCTGAATTGCCTCTCTATCGTAAATGGGCCAGGAAAGGTGAAAAATACTGTCTTTGTTGCCTAACTTCTGCCAGAGCTCTTCAGCTATGTGAGGCACAAAAGGAGAAAGCAGGAGCACAACCGTTTCAATAGCCTCTCTAATAATCCTATCTTTTGAGATTGCTTCGTCGCCAGAAACTGAATCGAAGGGCTCCTCGCAATGACAGTAAGGGCGTTTTTCAACACTCTCTGCAGCGTGCGACGTGCGACGTGCGACGTGCGACGCATAAATCTCATTCACCAGTTCCATAATTGCGGAAATTGCGGTATTGAAATGGAATTCC
>CAZPSS010000175.1:0-2605 GCA_964589565.1 uncultured Planctomycetia bacterium | reverse complement strand
TCCCTGCGTTTAGATTTGCGATAGCAAATCTGCAGGGAGAAAACAAGGGGGGATAAGTTCGGACAATAAGTTATGTCATTATATGCAAATTGTTGTTCCATAACTTATGTCCTCACTTATATTTCGGTTCTCTTGATCAACTCCCGATAATATTCTAAACAGAGGTCGCAGGTGCCGCGGTCTTTATCCCATTCCGGATGGTCCCGCCGGATAAGTTCAATAAGATATTCTTCCGCCTTTATATGAGCCAGGGCCACGGAATCGTCAATCTCTCTTGCGCATATTTGACATTTATGCTTGCCCGACATAGTTATTCTCCTATGTTAATATAATCATTAAAATCCATTCTGCCGTATATCTCCTGTTTTGCTGCCGCAATGCGCTCGGGAAGATAGGGATGTGTCCGCACAAGGCTGGGAACAAGAGGCTCGCGCGGCTCTTCTTTCTTTATTTGTTTTAATTTTTCTAAAAAAGAAATTACGGCCTCGGGATTATATCCTGACTTTTGCATATATTTAACCGCCAGGCGGTCGGCCAAAAGCTCATCTTCCCGGGAATAACCCAGCATTACCTGGCCAAAGGCAAGGTCTGCGCCTCTCTTAAAACGGACATCTTTAGTTGCGGCAAGGGCAAGAATGCTAAGCAGACTATAGCCAAGGGAAGCCTGAAGCCGCTTGATGCTGTGGCGGGCTGTGATATGGCCTATTTCGTGGGCCAGCACAGCGGCTATTTCGTCGTCGGAGCCGGTTTTTTCAATCAACTCCTTATTTACATAGACATATCCGCCGGGCAAAGCAAAGGCATTAACCTTTTCACTCTCCAAAACTGTAAAACAATAGGTGATATCTTTTCTGTCGCAAACCAAAGCAAGCTTCTCTCCAATTCGCCCCAGGCGCTCCTGCAGCCGGGCATCCTTACAAACCTCAAATCTTTTTTCTATGCTTTTGGCCAGGGAACGGCCAATGCCCACTTCCCCGGCTGTGCTGAAAAGAAGAAGCTCCTCTTCTTTTGTCGCTAAATTATATTCTGCGCCGCATTGGGAAAATAAAAAGCAGCTCACTGCCAAGAAAAATAATGCGCAAATGATCGCAGATTTTACCCCCTTCCACCGGTTATGAAACCAAAACCACTGGTCGGGATAAAGACGGATATATTTTTCAATTACCTTATTGAACTTAGCTGTGTTGAGAAAAATGTCTTTTTTGTATTCGCCTGTCCTTACTACAGGAATCTCCTCGCCAATGATCAGCTTATAACAATCATCTGCGTCTTGCACATTGACAATCGGCAGAACCGCCGCGCCTGTTTTTAAGGCAAATACCGCCGCGCCTGTAGGAGTAGGCGTGGGAATACCCATAAAATCTACTGTTACGCCCCGGCCTGACCTCTGGTCCACATAAATTATCAGAAGTTTTCCTTCTTTTAGCCAGGCGACACTTTCTCTAATTGCCATGGATAGGGGGAATTTCAGTATGAAATGCTGGCCAAACCTGCCTCTCATTGCTCTAAATATACTTTCTAATTTGTCGTCCCTCATCTGGCGCATTATAGATGTCGAAGGAAAGCCCAATGCGCCTAACTTCCTTCCCAAAAGGGTAAAATTGCCTAAATGCGCCCCCAGGCCAATGACGCCCCTGCCGCGGGATGCGGCCTTTTGCAAATGTTCGAGGCCTTCCACCTTCTTCACCAAATCTTCCGTTTCTCCATCAGTTATATTGTGGGTATAAAGGTAAAGGGTTTCCCAGCCAAAACAGGAAGCGTGGATAAATGTGCGGTGAATCATCTTGCGAAGTTCTTTTTTAGATTTTTCTTTTCCGTAAATTAAGTTTGCGTTACGGATAGCCCCGCGGCGGTGGCGCGGTATAAGGTAGAAACCCAAGTTTCCCATAATTCGCCCAAAGAGGCGCGCCCTCTGCAAAGTCAGAAAACGCGTGGCCAGCATAACCAAATGCACCCATTGCCGGCCAAACCATCTTTCTATAGCTTTTTTAGTTTTTTTGATGTCCCGCATGCTCTTTTATATACCATAAATACAGACTTCTTGCAACAAGAAAATCGCTTCGCATCAGGGGCTCGGGGTCATATCATCCCCAAAGGTGTCTGGGGTTATTTCTCGTGGGGACGCGAATTTTCCCCGCCGTGGAAAATTCGCTCGAGGTTTTTGCCTCGCTCTCCGCAAATTTCTAAGACGAAGGCGGAACCATGGCCGCTCGGCAAAAACACGCCCCACTCAAAACAACCCCAAGCACCTTTTGCCAAGTTAACCATTACAAAAAGTGAGCACGCATTAGATTCTTTGCGACTTTGTGCACACCAAATGCCTGACTCGGGGCCGGCTCAAAGCGGGGCGTGCGCAGGCCCGAGCGGGCATGGTGTCCGAGCGCAGCGAGGACGAGCGAGGGCCGAAGCCCGAGCGAGTTTTGCCACGCTGGGGCAAAACGAGCGTCCCCGCGTGAGGCCGCCCCGAGTCAGGCATTAGAACGTGCCAAAAAAATTCAGCGAAAGGTTTGTGTATTCCACCCACAAGAAAATTGCCTTTGGCAATAACCTTAATATGCAATTTTCGCAGTGGTATCCGCTATATACTTCCCTATACCAAAAAAAA
>CAZPSS010000174.1:0-2631 GCA_964589565.1 uncultured Planctomycetia bacterium | reverse complement strand
GGCAAATAATAGAAATACCCCGGCTGCGGCAATACCCAGGCATACAGGATTGCCTGGTGTGCCGCCTTCTGCGGCAACACCCGGAAGCCCAAACTTAATTTCCGCTTGACTTCTTAAGAAAGATAAGATACTATTCTTAAGTGAAGAAAGGAGAGGATATATGCGCAAGAAACAATTTTTAGTCTTGATTGAACGAGACGAAGATGGTATTTTAGTAGGCACTGTTCCTGCCTTAAAAAGCTGCCATACCCAGGCTAAAACTTTATCCACTTTACTAGAACGGATTAAAGAAGCAATCCAGCTTTGTTTAGAAGTAGAGCATCCCACAACTACGCCGTTAGAATTTGTCGGACTACAAGAAGTTGAAGTTGGTTGATGCGCAAGCTCTCTCCCCTCAAACCTGCCGAAGTTATCCGTATACTTAATCGCCTTGGTTTTGGACGCATCCGTCAAAAAGGCAGTCACATCTATTTTCGCCATCCTGACGGCCGCTCTACGGTAGTGCCTTTTCATAAAGGCGAAGACTTGGGCCGCGGCCTTTTGAGCGAAATTCTTAAAGACATTGAGTTGTCTTGGGAAGAATTTATCTCGGCTAAGTAAACCAGTTAACCTCCTTAAAGCCGCAACAAAAGTTTTCGCACTTAATCTCTCTTGCCACAACCGAGATAAGTTTCCCGATCTCAATTCTTCTACTACAGCAGCATTACCTAATTTGCAAGTTGCTTGGGACTCATGGATTTCATCAAATCTGCGGATATCTTTCGGTAATAGTTCGGGGTTGATATTCCAATGGAGTCGGCCATTAATTCTTTCTGCGGGTTTAAAGAAGGAAGCGTATAGAGCGGCAAAGAGCGGATTGAGCGGCGAACCGCGGGTATCATTAGCCCTTAAATGCTGATAATCTGCAATGGTGTTATAATAGGCAATCCTTAAGAAACCCCAGGCTGCTTCTGGCTCATCAATATGCTTAAGCGCTTGCCATAATTGCTTAATCGGACGTAAGGGGTGGTTAGTCTCTATGGATATGGTGTCTGTTCCTATTTTTAAAGTCATCTTAAGGGCTCGGGCAACTTTTGCCAAATCAGAAAGAACCAAGGGCTCATCTCCTACTTCGCAGGCTGAAACTTTTGCCTGTCTTACCTTGCTTTGCGCGCTTAAATCTTTTACGGACAACCCTAGGTTATAGCGGCAAACCATAATTTTTAAGCCCAGCGCCTCTTTTTGGTGAGAGTCATCTAAATTGCTTATGGCAATATTCATTAAATCTTGATCCGTCAGGCCGGTAAAATATTCGGCTATGGTTATCTTTGTTTTCTTGGCTATTTTTTTCATCTCTTTAGGCTTTGGCAGAACCTCACCCCTCATCCAAAGGGATACTGCAGCCCTACTAACACCAACCAGTTTGCTAAATTGCGGACTTGATAAACCCATTTGGTACATCCTTAGCAGCAGCTTTGCGCCTACTAGTTTTTTGAAGCTTGGGCCCTTTCCATTCCAAGCCCGCATCCGCATTAAGTCGTTTTCGTTTAAGCCATTTTCCCGCAGATAATCTGCTAATTGTTCGTTTGTCAACAGCCTCTTAGTTGGGCCTATCACATCGGGAACCTCTCTTACAGGCTCTGGCAGGGCAAATGACCCAGACAATACTGCTTGCCCCGCCGACAGGCGGGCCCGCACCCCATCCAACGGGTCTGCCTGCCTCGTTGATAGGCGGGCCTGCCAATCCAGTAAACCGGATAACCGTTCTTTAAATATCTGCCTTAGCTTCTCCTGAGCGGCTGTATTAGCTTGTGAAAAAGGATCTACTCCTTCCTCCCACATTAGCTTGCAGATTATGGATTGCAATTTGCTCCTGCCTTTTACGGCTAAAATACGCAGGCAAATGTTTATTATCTTTCCACAAGCCTCATCTGATTGAATTAATCCTTTTTGCCTCCACCCCTCAACCATTCCTCGAATATATTCCCGATCATGTTCTTTGTGCCGTTGGTCTTCTTCGGCATCAACCGCATCCGGGATTAAGCATAAATGCGCTTCTAATTTTAGTCGTTTGAGTTCTTCATCTTTAGCCAAGAGCCTCATACAGCAAACTTTAGTCAGTCCGGCATTCAAAATTGCGCTCCCGCCTATGGCAAGGATAATTCCCCTGATATTGCTGGCTCCTTTATTTCTTAGCTCTTGAGCCGCCCAGATATATTTTTCTAATTTCTCTTTTAATATACCCCCTATGAGCTTTTCTATATTTTGGTTCCCGGAAACTGTTTTTGACTCGCCTAAATATATGCCGCTGCTCAATGAATATTTTCCCGGTTCTTTAACGCTGTGGTCAACCCTCAAGCAAAAGTCTATTTCAACCTTATCATAACCGCGGCTTTGCGGATTAGGGATTCTTTTACTTAGTTCAATTATCTTATCTCCGTTAATCGCATCCTCAACAGCCTTGGCCTCAACAAATTCGCCTAAATACTCTATTCGCTCTTTATGGTTTTGTACGGCTTCCTTTAAAACAATCTCCCACCCCGGAACATCCCCCTTCCTGAAATGCTCCAGGGCGTTAAATACGCTGATTAAATTGGGATTGAGTCCAATTTCTTGATAGGTCTGAAGCTCTGCCTTAGAAAGGGCCGGGCC
>CAZPSS010000173.1:0-2636 GCA_964589565.1 uncultured Planctomycetia bacterium | reverse complement strand
CGGAAATGAAACTATCTCTATGAGCGCGCAAGAGCCTTAATATCTTTTCATCCATATTAAGTCCGTTGGTCCGTTGGTCCGTTGGTCCGTTGGTCCGTTGGTCCGTTGGTCCGTTGGTCCGTAACCAAGAAAATCGCTTCGTGATAACTCTAATACCCTAAAGGGCACAAGTGCGATTTTCGCAGTGGTGTGCGTTATATACTTTCCTACACCAGAACAAACGGACTAACGGACTAACTGCTTTTTCAGTTCGGCAATCTCATCCCGCAAGGCCGCTGCCTTTTCAAATTGCAGATTGCGCGCGCAAAGCTGCATCTGGTGCTGAAGCTGGGCAACGGCCACTTCTACATCGTAATCCTTGCCGCTCCGGCCTGCGCGCTCAACTACAAACTCCTCGGCCTCCCTTTCTGCTTCAATGCTCTGCTTGATGGCCTTGGTCACAGAACGGGGCGTAATTTTATTCCTGCGATTAAATTCAAGCTGCATTTTTCTTCTTCTCTCAGTCTCGTTAATTGCCTTCTTCATTGAACGGGTAATATTGTCGCCGTAGAGAACGACTTGACCGTTAATGTTCCTGGCTGCCCGGCCGGCAACCTGAATCAGGGAAGTGCTTGAGCGCAAAAAGCCCTCCTTGTCCGCATCCAAAACAGCGACTAAAGAAACCTCCGGCAGGTCCAGGCCTTCGCGCAGGAGATTGATTCCCACCAGACAATCAAATTTCCGCATTCTTAAATCACGCAAAATCTCAACCCGTTCGATGGCCTTTACCTCCGAGTGTAAATACTCAACCTGCAAGCCCACCTCTTTCAGGTAAGCCGTCAAATCTTCAGCCATGCGCTTGGTAAGCGTGGTAACTAAAATGCGTTCCTTGCGCCCTGCCCTCTCCCGGATTAAGCCGATTAAATCGTCAACCTGGTTTTGGGTCGGTTTAACAATAATCTCCGGATCCACAAGGCCGGTAGGGCGAATTATCTGCTCAACGGCTTTTGCGCTCTTTGACAATTCATACTCGCAGGGAGTAGCCGAAACAAAGATAATCTTATTTACTAATTTCTCAAACTCATCGAACCTTAAAGGCCGATTGTCTAAGGCCGAAGGCAGGCGAAACCCATATTTTATTAAAGTCTTCTTTCGGGCCCGGTCGCCATTATACATACCGTGCAGCTGGGGAACAGTTACGTGGGATTCGTCAATGATAGCAAGAAATCCCTCAGGAAAATAGTCAATTAAGCAATAAGGCCGGCAGCCGGAAGGCCTGCCGCTTAAATGGCGGGAATAATTCTCTATTCCCCGGCAGTAACCCAGCTCCTGCAGCATCTCCATATCATAGTGGGTCCGGGACTCCAGCCTCTGTGCCTCCAGCAATTTATTCTGCTTGCGAAGCTGGGATAACCTTTCTTCCAATTCTTCTTTGATGGACTTCATTGCCTCCTTAATACGACTCTCTGAAGTCACAAAATGCTTTGCCGGATAAAGGGCAAATTTTTCTAAAGATTCTTTAGTTTCTCCCGTAAGAGGATTTATTTCATAAATTTTCTCGATAGAATCACCGCATTGCTCAATTCTGAATGCTTCGCGGCGGTAGGCAGGAAATATATCAATTACATCTCCGCGCACTCTAAATGTTCCTCTATGAAAATCGATGTTGTTTCTTTCATACTGAATATCCACAAGATTGTGTAAAAGTTTATCCCGGGTAATTCTCTGGCCTTTTTCTAACCGCAAGAGCTTCTCTTCATAGTCTGAGGGTGAGCCCAGGTTATAGATGCAGGAGACGCTGGCCACAATAATTACATCACGCCTGGTCATCAAGGAACTCGTTGCCGACAACCTCAGGCGGTCCAACTCATCATTGATAGAGGCGTCTTTTTCAATATAGGTATCTGTCTGGGGAATATAGGCCTCGGGCTGGTAATAATCATAGTAGCTGACAAAGTATTCTACGGCGTTATGGGGGAAAAAATCTTTAAATTCGCTATATAATTGTGCCGCAAGAAGCTTATTATGACTTATGATGAGCGTTGGTTTCTGATAATTGGCGATAACATTGGCGAGGCTAAACGTTTTACCTGAGCCGGTAACTCCCAATAGGGTTTGATACTGCCTGCCTTCCCTTAAACCCCGGGTCAACTTCTCAATCGCCCGGGGCTGGTCGCCGCAAGGCAAAAAGTCACTAACTAACCTGAATTTATTCACAATTTAATGCTACATCTAATGCTTTTGCTGAATGGGTTAATGCCCCCACTGAAATTCTCTCTACGCCGCAGGCGGCAATCCTGCGCACATTATCCAGACTTACTCTACCAGAAACTTCCAATTTCGTTTGTTCGTTTGTTCGTTTGTTCGTTTGTTCGTTTCGTAATCTTACTGCCTGCCTGATATCCTTAATACTAAAATTATCCAGCATAATGATATCCGGGCCTGCTATAAGCGCCTCCTTAACCTCCTGCAGACTCTTCACTTCAACCTCAACCTTCTTTTCTCTTGCGCCTTTTTTGGCTTTTCTAATTATATCTTTTAACTTTAAACTTTTAACTTTTAACTTTAAACTATTCAGATGATTATCTTTAACCAAAATTCCATCCCACAATCCCATACGGTGATTAAAGCCGCCGCCGCAACGCACTGCGTATTTT
>CAZPSS010000172.1:0-2653 GCA_964589565.1 uncultured Planctomycetia bacterium | reverse complement strand
GGCCAAGCACTCAATGCAACCTACATCTTTATGTAAGATTATGCCATCTTTGCCTGTGGGCCCCCAGCGGCGGGGGCTCAAACCGGGCTGGCCCCGGCCGAAGATAGCCACTACCGGCACGCCGACTGCCGCAGCAATATGCACCGGCCCGCTATCATTGGAAATAAAAAGGCAGCACCTTCTTAAAAGGCTGGCCAGCTGGCTGAGTGTGGTCTTGCCGCAGGCATCAATGCATTCGCAACGCATAAGGCTCATCAGGTTTTTTCCTTTATCTACATCATCCGGGCCCGCTACGACCACCACCCTTACTTTAAACTCCCCGGCCAGTTTATCGGCAACCTGCGCGAACCTTTCCGCCGGCCAAATTTTTGAAGGACAACTCGCCCCGGGATGTAGGACAATCAACTTCTCGCCCTTCTTAAACCCCTGGCCGGCCAGAAGTTCCTCGATATACACCTCGCTGTCTTTCCTTATCGGCATAAATAAGTCTTTATCCTCTGGTTCAATGCCGAGGGACCGGACAACGTCCAGGGTATATTCCAGTTCGTGTCTTTGCCCTTCCTGTTTTTTGTGTTCAATCTTGTCCGTCAACAAAAAACCCATCTTCCTATTAAAGCCGACTCTCTTTTTTATTCCCGCTAAAAAACTCAGCAGGTGCTGCCGGTTGGTGGGATGAAGTATTAAGGCCAAATCGAACTTTCTCTTCTTTAAATCCCAACCAAATTTTATGCTTCTCCAAAAACTACGTTGAGCCCCGTATTTATCGTAGATAATCACCTCGTCTAAATAGGGGTTGCCCAAAACTATATCCCGGGCGTAGGGCCTGACCATTACGGCAATGTGGCTTTGGGGGGAAACTTTCCTTAAGGCCTTAATTACCGGAGTAGAAAGAAGGACGTCCCCGATACGGTCGGTGCGGGCAATTAATATTTTCTTAAAGCTATTTTCTCTCATCTAATATCTTTTTGCAGGCCTGAAATACTTCTTCGGCGCCGATTAGTTTCATACACTGGCGCGTTCCCTTAGGACAAAGAGACTGTTCGCAGGGAGAGCAGGTTAAATCCCTGCGCAGCACTATATCATCGGGGCCCGCCGGGGCGTATTTTTTATGGCTGGTCGGTCCGAATATAGCAACTACCGGAGTATTCACCGCCCACCCCAGATGCATCGGAGCCGAATCATTAGAAACAAGCAATCGGCATTTAGTTAAAAGAAAGGCGAGCTCTCCGATGCTGGTTTTGCCTGCGGCATTAAGCGCCCTCCTTCGCCAAGGCTTCGGAGGGCTGTCCGCCGAAGCTTCAGCGAAGGCGGACGGCGCAGGTTCAATCCGGCTGATTATTTCCTGCGTCAAAAGCTCATCTTGCCTATCGCCTACCATAATAATTTTGGCGTTATATTCTTTAGTCAGGCGGCCGGCCAATTGCCTGTATCCTTCTTTTTCCCAGCGTTTGGTCATATTGCGCGCTCCGGGGGCTATGGCAACTATGGTCTGTCCATCTTTCACCTGCCATTTATCGAACATCTGGTCGATATGATTTTGGTCATCCTCACTAAACATAACAGACGGCCCTTTCGTATGGTCGATATCCAGGCCGAGAGATTTCAATTTCCATAGATGCCTATCCTTCATATGAATTAAAGACTCCGGGGGGTGGGCAAAAACCGAAGTGTGGTATTTTGCCCCCAAAATGATACTGAATGCAGATGAGCGAAGATCAACCACCAAATCGTACCTATCCTGCCTTAGCCTGTTCAGCAGGCTCAACTTGTTCTTCCAGCAAATACTTTTATCATAAACAATTTTCGCATCGATGCGCGGGTCGCTTTTGAATACACTAAAGGCGCGCGGCCCGGCCAAAACCGCTAAATGGGCGCGGGGAAAATTCTCTCTCAACGCCTGAATAACCGGGGTAGTCAGAACCGCATCCCCGATATTGCTTAAACCGACTACCAGAATCCTTTTAACCTTTGTTTTATCCATCTTCAGAGAAACTTCTTGACTGCTTCTAAAACATCATCTACTGTTATGGCCTTCATACAGCGATTGTCTTTACAGTCAAGCCGGTAGCAGGGCGTCGGGCATCCCACGTCTTTCTGAATTACCGTATAATCGCCTTTGCCGCAGGGCCCGGTGATTTCAGGAGAAGTAGGTCCAAAAAGACAAATCACGCCAGCCCCCTGACTAACCGCAATATGCATCGGCCCTGAGTCGTTGGAAATAACTAAACTTGCTCTGGCCATTAAAGCCGCCAGCTGCCCCAGGGCCGTCCTGCCGCATAAAACTGTAGAAGGATTCTCCATAAGAGCGGCTATGTCCCGGGCTAAACCAAAATCGGCCGCCGCACCCGTAAAAATAACCCTGGCCCGATATTTTTTAATCAACCTCTCGGCAAGCTGAGCAAAGTTTTCTTTTGGCCAGCGCTTAAGGCCCCAGTTCCCCCCCGGATTAAGCACCACTAAAAAATCACTCTCTTTTAATCCTTTTTCCCGAAAAAGATTGCTGATATAATCCCTGTCTTCGAGGGTTGCAGAAAATTCGTAGTCCCTGTTTTCCGTTTCAATGCCGCAGGCGCGGGTAATATTTAAGAAGTATTCTACTTTGTGCAGTCGTTCTACGGGAGGGGCAATGCTCTTAGTAAGTAATATTGCCCTC
>CAZPSS010000171.1:0-2679 GCA_964589565.1 uncultured Planctomycetia bacterium | reverse complement strand
GGCAGTCAAGAGAAGCTGTCTTTTCCGGCAAAAGCTCTTTGCCGGGGAGAGATTCTTTTTTGTTTCTGAAGTAATTATACACGCAATTTGCTGCTACCATCGCCAGCCATCCGGAGAGCTTCTCCCTGTCTTTTACCTGTTTGAGCTTACCTTTTTCCCATAATAAAACAAATACATTCTGAAAGATGTCCTCAATATCTTCTCGATTCCCGCGGTATCTTGCCTGGCCCAGTCTATCTTTTATCGCCCAGAAGACAAGAGGGGAAAATCGTTCCACAAACTTATCCCAGGCAAGCCGGTCGCGATTAATACAGCGCGCAACTAAAAATGAATTACTTAAGTCGGGCAATTTCTTCGGCCTTATTTTAATCGCTTTTTACGGCTTTATAGATTCCGTAGCCGGCAAGCCCTAAACTCAACAGGCCCCCGAGATTAGCGCAGCCGCTTAAAATAAAGGATAAAACTAAGAAGCAGGCAATAAGTCTTTTCATTTCTTTCCCTTCTTTAGTCTGGCTATCTGCGCCTTTTTGGCCTTAACCTGCTGGTTTAATTTATCTACCTGGTTAAAAAGGGATGCCAGCTTTGCAGGCTCAATCTCGCTCTTCCTGGAATGTATTTCATAAGCCTTCTTGCCTACTTGCCGGAAGACATTTTCTTTTCTTAGGTTGATAGTGACGATGTCTAACTGAAGCTTGCCTACTCTTGAGGCCCGCACAACCTCTTCTTCCCCTTTCTGCGCAAGTTTTATGGTTCTTTGGCCAAGCGCTTTTAGGTTTTCTTTGGCCTCCTGCCAGATCTTCGCTACCTCTTTAGAAATATCCGTTTTTTTCTTCGTCATCTCTGCTCTCCTTAGTTCTCAATAGTTATGGCTTCTACGGGGCAGTCTTCTTTGACCTTTTTGCAGCAATCCTCAGAATTGTCCGGCACGGGATCGGCTTTAATCTTTGCTTTGTCTTCTTCCATTACGAAGGCCTCCGGGCAGGTATCGGCGCATAGCCCGCAGCCCACACAGAGTCCCTCATCTACCGCAACTTTCATTGCTCTCCTCCTTTCCGCTTCGATTGTCTTTGTTCTTTCTTTCTCTTGCGCATATAAATTTTGCCCATTTTTTTCTCCTCCGAGAGAGTGTAATCTATATACTTAGATAAGTTTTTTTCGCCTCTTTCGGAGAAAGAGCGAAAAAATATCCCTATGCCGTATTGGCTTTTGGGCTCTAAGGAGCCGCTGGGATGAGACCTGAAAGCAATTCCTGCGCATCTAATCTCTCTGCTTTTACCGGCTTGCCTTTGGCCTGTTTCAGGGATTCTTATTTTGATATCTAAAGTAGTTCCTATTGGAATCTCTTTATCGGCCTCAAGATACGTCCCTAAAACACTAATATTTTTAGTCCGGCCTGATATTTCTTTTCTACTATACTTTATTCTTATGGGCAGGGCGATATCGACTCTTTGGCGCCTTCTTCTCTCTCTTAGGCTTAGGCGGGCCATTTCCTTTTTACCTGACCTTTGGTAAAATGCCTTCTATCAAGCTTCTGAATCCCCCTCTTGTTGATACCGAATTGACCACATAACCTAAATCGCTGACATTTTTAAAGACACAAGGGTCCTTTACCGTAAATATAATTACAGCCGGCTGGCCTATCCCGGCGTTATAATCCATAAAGGCCGCTTTTTCTAATGAGATCTCCAGCCTGTCGATAAGGAATTTGGGCTGCCTTTTTCTTTTGATTCTTTTGACGCTTTTGCGGGCAAGCGAAGTTGAGGAAGTACCGCTTGAGGCTTTTGCCTTAAACTCCCCCTTCTTTAAAACGGATACATTAGAGCCGCCTTTTTCGTTTCTAATTATGTTAACCTCATCGATATCCGCTTTTAACAGCCGCAGATGCAGCCTGCCGCCTAAGGAGCCTAATAAGTCATATTTAATAAATATCTCCCTGGCTTTCCCTAAGGCCTCGTTCTTAAATCCGGGCGGATTCAATAAGGTAATCCCATGCATATACAGATTGCTGTTTAAAATATCCAGGTTTAAATCTTCAATAGATAGTTTTAATCCCGTGGTTTTGGCTGTGGTTTTTTCGATTAAAAGCCGGCAAAGTGTATGGCGAAAAAGAACCGTGGCTAATATAAGTATCAGGATTAAAATTAAAAAGGCCTTCAGCGTTCTGAACATTTTAAATTTCCCGATTTCTGCCTCTTTTGATTGCCCTGAAATAGCTGATATGCGGGAATTTTTCTGCGCCTGATTGCCGCAGCGCCCAAGCGTATTCTTTCCCAGAAAGCAGGGCTTTTGTATCCGCAAATTCCCCGCCGGGAATGCAGAATAAAATCGATTAGATGCTTAATTTCGCAAGAATCAAATTTCTTTTGCAGTTCTTCAACCGCCTGTCTTACATTAAGGCCGGATTTGTAAAGCAGTTTAAAGGCCGCCTTTATTTGGCTGCGGGAGTGGACAGAGAAGTTTGCCCGCCTCAGGCCGACAGAATTTACTGCCCAGACAATAGAGTCTCCTTTGACGAGCATATAGGGAGGCACATCTTTTGCTACGCGGGCGAGCCCTGCGACCATAGAGAGTTTCCCTATGCGGCAGAATTGATGCACCGTAACATTGCCCGAAATAAAGGCATTGTCGCAGACTTCGGCATGCCCTGCTATGAGCGTGCCGTTGCAAATTGTAATATAG
>CAZPSS010000170.1:0-2688 GCA_964589565.1 uncultured Planctomycetia bacterium | reverse complement strand
TGCGCTCTCAGGCCGCACGGAATGATATTGGTTTGCGGGCCGACCGGATGCGGTAAGACCACTACGTTATATTCTGTGCTTAAGTATGTAGACTCTATAGAGAAGAACCTGGTGACCGTAGAAGACCCTATCGAATACCAATTAGACGGGATAAATCAGGTTACTGCTCTGCCGGAAATCGGCCTGAGTTTTGCCGCGGCCCTGCGTTCAATCTTACGCCAGGACCCCGATATAATTATGGTAGGAGAGATTCGCGATTATGATACAGTGGATATCGCTATTAAGTCGGCGCTCACAGGACACCTGGTGCTGAGCACCCTGCACACCACAGATGCGCCGGGTTCTCTGGTGCGCTTAGCCAATATGGGGGTTGAGCCATTTTTAATTACCGCATCAGTCCTTATGGTCGGGGCGCAAAGGTTGATAAGGCTGTTGTGCCCTGCCTGCCGTGAGCCTTATTCGGTTACGCCTGCTTTAGGCGAAAAGTTGAAATTAAAAGAAAAAGACCTCACCTTTTATCGGCCGCGGGGGTGCGCAAAATGTAGTAATACCGGATACAAAGGGCGGCTGGGAATTATGGAATCACTGAAGCTCACTCCTAAGATAAAAGAGCTGATCCTGCAAAAAGCCCCTGAGGTAAAGATAAAAAGTACCGCGCGCCGGGAAGGAATGCGCACCTTGCGCGATAACGGCTTAGCCAAAGTAATAAGAGGCGTTACTTCTCTGGAAGAAATACTCAGGGTAACTGTGCCGGATGAAGATATAGAGAGGAGTTAAACAAAAGTGGCGAAGTTAATTGCGTTAAAAAAGAAACTTAACGAGATACTTTTAGAAAATAAGCTGATTAGCCAGAAAGACCTTAAAACTGCCCTGGAGATTCAGAAAGAAAAAGGCGGCCAGCTAAGCAAAATCTTAATTGACCAAAAGCTCATTTCGCAAAAGGACTTAATGGTTTGTTTGGGAGGACAATTAGGCATTCCTCCGATAAATCTCTCTAAATATAAGATCGCCCCTAAGGTAGCCAAGTTAATCCCTGAAAGGGTAGCGCGTCATTATCTGGTAATACCCGTTTCCAAAATTAAGAATGTAGTTAGCGTAGCTATGGTGGATCCGTTGAACATCTTTGCCTTAGACGATATTAAAGCCTTGACCAAATCCGAAGTTCAAACAATGATTACAACTACCGATGATATACTTGCAGCCATTGAGAAATGCTATGGAGCCAAGACACTGCAGATGGCTGATATAGTGCAGGATGCCCAAAAGACTGCCGAAATAGAAATAGAAATAATAGGAGAAACCGAAACTACAGATGTCGGCCAACTGACTAAAGCCAGCGAAGAAGCTCCGATAATAAAATTAGTAAACATAATTATCGAGGAAGCCTTGAAGCAGCGCGCCAGCGACATTCATCTTGAGCCATTTTACAATAGAGTGCGCGTGCGTTATCGCATAGACGGAGTCCTGCATGAATTTCTTAGCCTGCCTAAAAAACTACAAAATGCCCTTATTACACGCTTGAAAATTATGTCCAATTTAGACATCACCCAAAGGCGCATTCCTCAGGACGGCCGCTTTAAGGTTAAAGCCGAAGAGAAGGAAATAGATTTCCGGGTTTCATTTTTACCTACAAGCTTCGGTGGCAAGTGTGTTTTAAGGGCGCTGGATAAGTCCAATCTATCTATCGGCCTTGACCGTCTGGGATTTTTGCCCGGGCCTTTATCGGCCTTCAAAGAGGCTGTTGCCAAACCATACGGGATGGTGCTTTTGACCGGGCCCACCGGCTGCGGGAAATCCACCACTCTTTACTCAATCCTTAATCAATTGAATACGACAGACAAAAATATTGTCACCATAGAAGACCCCGTAGAATACCAGATTGAACGGATTACCCAGATACCGGTAAAAGCCGAAATTGGTTTAACCTTTGCCAGCGGCTTACGTTCGGTTTTAAGGCAAACCCCCGATGTAATTATGGTGGGAGAGATTCGCGACGGAGAAACTGCGGATATTGCCATTAAGGCGGCCCTAACGGGAGAACTCGTTTTAAGCACATTGCATACGAACGATGCGGCTTCGGCAATCACAAGACTCATGGATATGGGAGTGGAGCCGTTTTTAATTGCTTCCTCTGTGATTTTGATAGCCGCCCAACGGCTCTGCCGCGGGATTTGTCCAAATTGTAAAGAACCCGATAAGATTCCTCAGGCGCTATTGGATAAGATAGGGGTGAAGCCGCAAAAAGGCGCTGTGTTCTATCACGGAAAGGGATGCAGCAGATGCAATCAGACAGGTTATTACGGCCGTATAGGTACATTGGAAGTGCTACCTATAGATGATACCATAAGAGAGCTTATCATCAAGGGCGCCTCCAGCAACCAAATTAAGGATTATGCCCGAACTCAGGGAATGAAGACTTTACGCGAAAACGGATTAGAAAAATTTGCGCAGGGCCAGACAACTTTGGAAGAAGTGCTAAGAATGACCGCCGAAGAATAAAAAGCGTAAAGTGCAAAGTGTAAAGTGTAAAGTTAAAGTGTAAAGTTAAAAGTTAAAATAGAATTGAAAAGAAATATTAAAAAACTTTGAGTTTTAAACTTTAGTTTTGCATTTTTCGCTTTACACTTTACACTTACTTAAGGGGAATAAAAAGCGTAAAGTGCAAAGTGTAAAGTGTAAAGTTAAAGT
>CAZPSS010000169.1:0-2690 GCA_964589565.1 uncultured Planctomycetia bacterium | reverse complement strand
CCTACAGCTTCTCGTGTTTTGGCTCGGCAAACTTGCCGAAGCCTCAAATTGTGTTATCGAGGCTTTTGAGGCTGAGGCAATGTGGACGAGCCTGGCGCTGTTAGGCCCAATATTTACGCCTCAATGAGGCTGGCGAGGACACAAGCCCGCCTGCCTCTTGGATGCTTCTCTACTTTAGTTATGCTTCAGGGTTGCGGCAGGTGGGCTGCCGAGCTGCTGAAAGGTTTTATTTCAAGGGGAGCCCTTGAAATAGGTTCTTACTTTCTGATAAAGGGACCCCAATTTCGAGACAACAGTCGAACCACGAGAGGGTTTGAAATAACTTTCTATGTTTCAGGTAGTTGCGGAGTTAAATCTTTTAGTAAAATTTATGGTGGACAGCTGTCTGGTTTGAATTAGTTATTAGACGCCTCTGCGAAACACAGGGCGGGGAGTAGATTCATTATTGAGGAATCAGGGTGGTATGGTAAACAGAAAAGAAATTATAAAAATGGTCAAGGATGTGGCGAAACAACTTGGAGTTAGCTCTCTTTCAAGAAAGATTTTCATATCAAAAACAGGAAATTGAAAAAGACTATTGAACAGTTGTCCGAATAATAGTTTTCACAAAGCGATTGAACCGCTCGAGGTGAAAGTTGACAACTGTTTGACAGATGTCAACTTTAGTGAAATAAAATCGACACCTTAAAATAAAAGGTAAAATGACGAAGAATGTTTATATAATCGCTGGGCCGAATGGATCGGGTAAAACGACATTTGCAAAGATGTTTTTGCCCGATTATGTTAAGTGTCCGAACTTTGTGAACGCCGATCTAATTGCGCAGGGGTTAGCGCCATTTGAACCTCGCAGCGCAGCCATTAAAGCCGGAAAGCTCGTCCTGCAGCAAATCCACGAGTTTGCTAAACGTGATGTTGATTTTGCTTTTGAAACAACGCTATCCGGCAAATCCTATGTGAGTTTACTTTCCACGTTAAAGGCGAAAGGTTATGCGCTGCATCTTTTTTTTCTGTGGATTCCTAGTCCAGAATTGGCAATTGCCCGTATTAAAGATAGAGTTGCGGAGGGCGGGCATAATGTGCCTGCCGAAGATGTTCGACGCCGTTTCATCCGTGGTATTAATAATTTTTTCAAATTGTATAAGTCGTTGTTTGATTCTTGGATGTTGTTTGATAATTCTGAGGCAAAGCCTTTATTAATAGCAAAAAAACGAAATGGCCATAGGGAAGTGATTAATGAAGAATTGTTCAAAATAATCCAAAGAGTTGCGGGGTAACAGATGAAGAAGAGAATGTCTTTACAAGATAAAGCTGAAGCGGCGCTAAAGAAAGCGGTGCGGGACGTTGTGGAACGGCATAAAAAAACAGGCCGTCCGCTTGCCGTATGGAAAAACGGCAAAACCGTTCGCATTTCTCCAAATACCGTTAAGTAGGAGGAAATGGCAGGTCAAGGGATACCTCAAGTCGGGATCGCCTTCTTCGATAGAATGCTATAACTAGTTGAATTGTAGGCTCTTGCGAAACTCGTCTGGTGTCCCATCCGGGACCCCAGTTCTTATTTTGAGAGTATAAATCCTCCCAAAAGGGAGGTGGGATAATTAAGTTAAGGAGAAATAAAATAAAAATATGTTGCAAGGGGTTTTTATTTGAGGTAGAATCTCGATTACGGGTTATTGCCATGCGGAATGGGCCAGGATAAAAGGAGGATATGTTGGCAAGGGATAATTATTCATATAAAAAGCATCAGAAAGAATTGGCAAAGAAAAAGAAGAAAGAAGAAAAAGAGCAGCGCAGGTTGGATAAAAAGAACGCGCAGTCTAATAACGAAGTAAAAAAACCTCCGACAGGCCCAGAGGCTGAGCTTGCCGGAGAAAAGAAAGAGGGGTAACATGGGATATCAAGGTGGCAGTGGATTCGGCGGTGGCCCGAGAGAGATGCATAAGGCGACCTGCGCAGAATGTAAGAAGGAATGCGAAGTCCCTTTTAAACCCAGAGATGACCGTCCGGTATACTGCAAGGATTGTTTTTCAAAGCGCAAGAACGAAGGACGTTAAAAGAAGAGGTTATGTTGGGCTCTGAGGCCGCCGAAGGGCGCGAAGAGCCTACTCAAGGATTCGAACCCGCCCATGCCCTGGCACACCTACATAATCCAGTGCCGCGACAACACCCTATACACCGGAATAACCACCAACCTACAAAACCGCATCCATAAACATAACACCGGCAAAGCCTGCCGGTACACCAAAAACCGTTCTCCAGTTAAACTAATCCATTCCGAAGAATTCTCGACCAAGCCTGAGGCATTGAGTAAGGAAGCGCAGATAAAAAGGTTACCGAGAAAGAAGAAATTAGCGCTGATTAAAGGAACAGTTTAAATAATGCCCAGGGAAAGAATCACCAGAAGACAGAAGAATATATCAAGGTTGTTGAGGGAACGAAAGCAGTTACATAAGGACAAAATAAAGAGCTCCAAGAAAAAAATAAAGGATGGCAAATGGAATACCCAAAGACAAAATCGATAGAGACCCTTGAGGAAAAAATGGCAGATACAGACCCTTCTACGCTGAGGCATCAGGTCCTTAAAAGTGTCAAATGGTTTAAGACATCATGGATAGAATTAGGGCAGGCCCTGTATTCGGTTTGGAAGGATAAGCTGTATAAAGATTGGGGCTATAGTAAATTCGATGCCTACA
>CAZPSS010000168.1:0-2692 GCA_964589565.1 uncultured Planctomycetia bacterium | reverse complement strand
CGCCCCCGTTTTATCACACAAACCCAATACTCGGGCATACCTTTTCCTTTACCCATCCTGGTTTCTGCGGGTTTTTTGGTTACCGATTTATCGGGAAAAACCCTGATCCAGACTTTTCCTGTCTCATTTAAACATCTGGTTAAACAAACCCTTGCTGCTTCGATCTGGATGTTGCTTATCCTGCCATTCTCCTGCGACTGCAATCCGTATTCCCCGAAAGAGACAGTAGAGCCTTTAGTGGCCAAACCACGGCATTTTCCTCTCTGGGTTTTACGATATTTAACTCTTTTCGGCATTAATAGCATGGTATTAAGTTAAAGACCTTTTACCTTCCTCTTTCTTTTGTGCGTAGACATCGCCTTTATAAATCCAGACCTTCACCCCGATTAGTCCGTAACCGGTTTTTGCTTCAGTAAAACCGTAGTCTATGTCCGCCCGAAAAGTCTGTAAGGGAATCTTGCCTTCTCGATAACCTTCCCTGCGAGACATCTCCGCCCCTCCCAGCCTGCCGGCACAGGCAATCTTTACCCCTCCGGCCCCCGCATCCATAACCATACGAATAGCCTTTTTCATTACCCTTCTAAAGGCTACTCTTTTTTCCAGCTGAAAGGCTACATTCTCTGCTACTAACTGTGCTTCCATTCCGGGTTTTTTGATTTCCTTTATATCAATAAAGATTTGTTTTCCCGTTATATCCTGAAGTTCATCACGCAGCCGGTCGATATCGGCGCCGCGCCTGCCGATAATTACCCCCGGCCTTGAACTGTGCAAAATAATTCTTGCCCTGCCTGAGGCCCTTTCAATTACTATTTTAGAAATCCCCGCATTAGAAAAACTAAGCTTTATATATTTGCGAATCTTGATATCTTCATGAAGCAGCTGAGGAAAATCCTTCTTCCTGGAAAACCAGGATGATTTCCAGTCTTTTATAAAACCTAACCTTAACCCGTAAGGATGAACCTTTTGACCCATTGAACCCTCACTTCGTTCTCTTTTTAACCTGTTTCGTCGCGGCTGTCGCCAGTTCAACTGTTAAGTGCGCGCTTCTGCGGCGAATCATTGTTGCTCTACCCATCGCCGCGGCACGATGGCGTTTCAACATCGGCCCATTGTCGGCGGTTATTTTGGATATAAAAAGCTCATTGCCCTCAACTGCGGGGTTTTGCTGAGCGTTGCTTATAGCTGATCTTAGGAGTTTTTCCACAGCTACCTTGGCTCTTTTGTTTATAGTCCCTAGAATTGTTAAAGCCCGGACTGCATTTTCTCCCCGGATTAAATCAATAACTGCTCTTGCCTTTCGCGCAGAAACCCGGATATGCCTTGCATGAGCTTTAGCTATTATAGATACCATAGAAAATCCTATATTTTGATTAGTTCGTTTGTCCATTAGTTCGTTTGTTGGTTTGTTAGCAATAATAACCTAACGGACTAACGGACTAACGGACTAACGGAATTAATCATGTTTTTTCAAGCGAAGTTTTAGTAACGCCGCCGTGTCTCCTGAAAACTCTGGTTGGCGCAAATTCTCCGAGCTTATGCCCAACCATATTTTCGGTGACAAAAACGGGGATGAATTTGTTGCCGTTATGAACTAAGAATGTAAAGCCCACAAAATCGGGCGTAACCGTAGAACGCCTGGCCCAGGTTTTAATCGGCTTTTTTTCTCCTCCTAAACGGGATGAATTTTTAATCTTCTTTAATAGTTTCTCGTCTACGTAAGGACCTTTTTTTAATGAACGCCCCATCTTTTATGCCCTTCTTTTAAGAATGTATTTACTCGATGCCTTCTTTTTCTTTCTGGTTTTCGTTCCTTTCGCCCCGAGTCCCCAGGGGCTTACAGGATGCCGTCCTCCCGATGACTTGCCTTCCCCTCCCCCTAAAGGATGGTCAACGGGATTCATCGCCACCCCTCGAACAGAAGGCCTTCTTCCCAGCCATCTGCTTCTTCCTGCTTTTCCAATAGACATCCCTCCGTGTTCAATGTTGCTCACCTGGCCGATTGTAGCCCGGCAGTCAATAAAGAGCTTGCGTATTTCTCCCGAAGGAAGCTTAAGCTGAGCGAAATTGCCTTCTTTGGACATAATGATTGCCGCGGCCCCGGCGCCGCGCACTAACTGCGCTCCCTTTCCTCTGACCATTTCTATGTTATGAATAGGCGTTCCGGCAATAATATTGCGCAAAGGAAGAGTATTTCCTATTTTTGCCTCTACATTACTGCCGGCAATAATTTCATCATTTACCTTCAGCCCCAATGGACAAAGAATGTATCTTTTCTCTCCGTCTGTATATTGCACTAAGGCAATCCTGCTTGAGCGGTTAGGGTCGTATTCAACTGTTAATACACGGGCAGGCATATTTATTTTGTCTCGTTTAAAATCGATTTTCCTCAACCTTCGCTTGTGCCCTCCGCCCCGATGACGCACGGTAATACGCCCATGAAGGTTTCTGCCTCCGCTTTTCTTTAAGGGCGAGGTTAAAGACTTTTGCGGCTTTTTGGCCGTAATTTCTTCAAAGGAAGAAACCTCCATCCATCTTCTTCCTGGAGTTGTCGGCTTATATTTCTTTATCGCCATTTTAATGAGCACTGAACTTATGGAGCACGAAGTGCGACATAAGTTCATCTCCTTTAGTTTTTCTTCGTTAGAATGTGCGAATTAATCCCCCCTGCTTTCTTGCGAAAGCAAGAAGGGGG
>CAZPSS010000167.1:0-2703 GCA_964589565.1 uncultured Planctomycetia bacterium | reverse complement strand
GCCTATAACGATAAGAATTCCTAATAATGAAATAAAAATGCCTGCGGCGATGTAAACAATCAAACCCGGACGGCCTTCATAAAATTTTCTGATTAAGTATTGGCCTAAAGTGGCGCTGATTAAACTCAATATAATGTATGGGACTATTCGGGCAAGGGAAAAGGCTACGCTAACTCTAAGCCCGGCAAGCCAACTCTTTTGGGTGGCGGCGATATAGGGAATTAATATTGGGGCGCAAAAGGAAACGCACGGCCCCCAACTCAAGGTTACGCCCAAAATAAACACATCTATATAGAGCTTCATTTTAATGAGCACATCACTTACGGAGTGCTAACGACGTAAGTGATAAGTGCGAATTAATCCCCCCTTCTTTGTTTTCGAAGAAAACAAGGGGGGATAAGTTCGCCCCTGCCGTTTTGCTTCGCTTTTGCGTAGCAAAACGAAGCAGCAGGGGCTCACTTATACCGCTTCTACCTTCTTAATCTCAGGCACTTTGGCCTTTATAGCGCTTTCTACTACGCCCGTCAGCGTCATCTGCGCGGAAGGACATCCGCCGCAGCCGCCGGTTAACCTTACCTTGACTATGCCATCTTCCGTCACTTCAACTAAATCCACGCCTCCGCCGTGCATAGATAACATCGGCCTTACTTCCTCGGCTAATACCTTTTCCACTTCTTCTCGCATTTTTCAGCCTCCCTGATTATATGGACTGACGTGCACCATTACATCGCCTATATTTTGCATCCGCTCAAGAAGTTTAGTCCTTACATTAGAAGCTATCCTGTGCCCTTCATCTACTGTGATGCCGCTATCCACCGCTACTTCTAAATCAATAGTAAACTTAGAGCCGCGGCGATGGACCTTAATACTATCTATTCTTTTCACTCCTTCGGTCTTTCGGGCAAGGGCCTTAATCTTATTGATAAATGCCGAATGAGGCCTTTCGTCCATAATTATCCCGATGTTTGAGCGGATAAGCCTCGCAGCTATTTTGACGATAAAACCGGAAACCACCAGTCCCGCCATTGGATCCAGATACAAAAATGAAATTCTGGCTCCGGCAATACCGATTAAGGCAGCTATCGAAGAATAGGCGTCGGAGCGGTGATGCCAGGCATCAGCCACCACTGCCGGATTATTACTTATCCTGCCCACCTTAATGGTATAGCGAAATAGCGCCTCCTTGACCAGAATAGAAACTATAGCGGCTAAAAGGGCGACGGTCAGGGGCGCTTTGAATTCCCCGTGAATAATAGCCGACATTGCCGAAATTCCTACCCAGACTCCGACAATAAGAATGAGCAGAGAAACAAGGCTTGCGGCGATTGTTTCCGCATTGCCGTGCCCGTAAGGGTGGTCTTCATCCGCCGGCCTTTCTGCGAGGCATATACCTATATAAGCAATACCTGTAGTCAGGATATCGGAGAAAGAATGCCAAGCATCGGCAATCATCGCCCCGCTTAAACCCACTATTCCGGCAAAGAATTTAAAGATAGTTAAGGCAATATTGATAAAGAGCCCTATCTTCAGGCAGGTCCTGGGGTTCACGAAACGCCGGCTAAACTTTTCTTCAGGCAAGAGGCTCCTTTATCCTTTCTTCTCTTTTTCGTAAAATTGATTCTATGTTCTGCGCGTCTTCTTTAGCGATTTCCCATCCTGCTGCGCCTGTATTTTCTTCTATCTGCGCGGGGTTTCTTGCCCCCACAATCGCACAAGTCAATCCTCTCCGGGCAACTGCCCAGTTTAAGGCAAGCTGGGCGAGGCTTTTTTTGTATTTAGCGGCGATCTCTTTTAATTTTACGGCAGCCTCTTTATTAATCCGGAAATTTTCTCCTTCCAGGCCGTAATTTATGCTGCGCACTTTATCCTGCGGGACCTTTTCGCCAAAAAAGAATTTTCCTGTTAAGACGGCATTATCTAAAGGGCTGTAAGCGATAACGGCAATATTATTTTTTATGCAAAAGGGAAGAATCTCGCTTTCTATCTCCCTTCTAAACATACTATATCGGGGCTGAAGAGAATGCAGGGGGCAAAACTTCATAAATTCCCGCATCTGCTCTACAGAAAAGTTGCTTACTCCCACTGCCTTAACCTTTCCCTGCTGATAAAGTTTATCCAGGGTCTGGGCGGTTTCTGCTATGGGCGTGGAAGAGTCGGGAAAATGCGCCTGGTATAAGTCTATAACCTCGGTCTTTAGCCTTTTTAAGCTATCTTCTGCCTCTCTTAGAATGCTTTCTCTTTTTAGATTGTGGAAGCTCTCCTCGGGGTTTGAGCCCCTCCAGCGCAAACCCGCTTTGGTGGCTAAAACGACCTTATCTCTTAGCCCCTCCTTCTTTAGCGCCTCTCCCACAACGGTTTCCGAATGCCCGTTGCCGTAGATGGGGGCAGTATCAATAAAATTTATTCCCAGCTCAATGGCCCGGTAAAGGGTCTTTTGGGAATCTAAGTCATTCTGCTTACCCCACCACCTGTCGCCGCCAAATGCCCAGGTCCCCAGGGCTAAAGTAGTTACCCTAATATTTGAGTTTCCTAACTTACGGTATTGCATCCTTCGACTCCTTTTCAGCCGAATGGGCCATTTTAGGCATAACCCCAGAGAGAAGATTATATCATAAATAGGCATTTTAGTCAAAATTTTTAATGAATTTTATTAGCCTTTTTGGCGGGAAAAAGGGGAAAAGGGGCTTATACGGGAGGATATGG
>CAZPSS010000166.1:0-2726 GCA_964589565.1 uncultured Planctomycetia bacterium | reverse complement strand
TCCGCCCAGTAAGGGCGCACTTGGCCATCCTTTAGGCCAAGGTGCGTTATGCCTGGGTGTTGCCGCAAAAGGC
This sequence comes from uncultured Planctomycetia bacterium, assembly GCA_964589565.1. Taxonomy (GTDB): domain Bacteria; phylum Omnitrophota; class Gorgyraeia; order JAFGHF01; family JAFGHF01; genus CAZPSS01. The sequence goes on along the minus strand of CAZPSS010000166.1, from coordinate 2,653 downwards.
GGCACACCCGCCAGTCCGCCCAGTAAGGGCGCACTTGGCCATCCTTTAGGCCAAGGTGCGTTATGCCTGGGTGTTGCCGCAAAAGGCGGCACACCAGGCAGTCCTGTATGCCTGGGTGTTGCCGCAGCCGGGGTATTTCTATTATTTGCCCTGACAATATATCTCTGGTTGCAAATCAGCGGATTCACACAAGTCATACATCATTATATTGTCTCCATCGGCGCCAGCAGGGCCCTGTCGGATGGGGCGCGGTGTGCTGGCCTTAATTCTGGGGCGCTCTTAGCGGGTTTAACTTTAGCGGCGGGCGGCCTGGCTTGGCGCTATTATTTAGCCAAAATCGGCGGAATTAACAGCGGGTTGCCATTAGCGGTTTACGGATTATTGGGTTATCGGGCTTACGGATTGGCAGTTGCAGGTATAGTTGTGATAACTTTCGTTGCCGTAATTCTCTGGGGAGCAAGAAAGGCAATCTTAGGCGCTCAAACCAATCTCTTCAAGCGTAACCTTTTTGAGCGCGGACTTATCTCCGAAACGTTTAAGGGCATCAAGAATTTCAAGGCCGGCTATTTTGCCCTGGGAGTCATAATCGCAAGCTATGCCTTCAGCCAGCTGTTTGGTGGTAACGGTAGTTTCCTTAAATCGTATATACAGGGCATCTACTGCCGGGTCATAAGTAATGCGCATCTTTCCTCCTTACTCACAAGAGCATACCGGCCAATCCGATATAGCCGGGTGTTATCAAAAATAATAGACATAAACCGTAATTACAACAATTTCCTTTTGTTCTTCGGCAAATATGGGCTTTACTTGTTTGGTCTTATAGCGTTTATTATTCCATTGCCCATTATAGGCAAAATCATTTTGACATTGAAGACGGCCCAATCCCGCCGGTTCCCACTTAGAGGTGCGAATCGCCTCAATAATCTCTGTTTCATTCGTTCCACGATAAGCAAGTTGTTCCTTGGCGTGTTCGCTCAAGCGGATCGTCTTAGAAACATTTTTCATAATGTTATATATACGCTAAATCCATTAGGAAGTCAAGGTAAAACTGTAGGCGCCCTTGAAACATTGCCAATAATAAATGCAGCAGGAAAAATAGGAAAAATAGGGACAGACACCATACCCGCCAATCCGCCCAGTAAGGGCGCACTTGGCCATCCTTTAGGCCAAGGTGCGTTATGCCTGGGTGTTGCCGCAGCCGCCTTACCTATATATATAAGTATAACCCCAAGAAAGAATTATGAGCCTGATTCTGTTGTGATGATGTTTGGGGGAAATGGGGAAAATAGAAACGTCCCCAAACTTTACAGGGAAACCGACCTGCATCGAATGAAGCCCACCGGGCCGAATGACGCTCCAGACATCTGCCATCTCTCCGGCGTGCCTTCACTTTGCTTCGGCCCCATAGGCAGCATGGAGAATCGTCTTAGCCACTGGCTTTGGACGCAAGAGTTAGAAGAAAACTGGCCGGTACACAGAAGACGGCCTATGCGGCATTCCTGGCGGCGGGAAACTGACGCAAATTTATCCGGGCCGGGTAATAGCAATAATGACTTTGCGCAACAGCGGAAGCAAAGAGATGGTGAGCGCCGGGCGATGATTTGGCGCTTAAAAGCCTTACCTTTTAAGCCATTAAGCGCGGAAGAAGTTGTTCAACAAGAGGAGCAGTTTGCAGGTTATAAAATAGATGATTTAATAGAACTAATCCCTAAACGAAGATTACCCAGGATTATAGCCAGAAACATTCTGGTTACTAAGTTGGTAGGCGGTAGTAAGCTACCGAATTATTTTAGTTTGGTAGCAGATTGGGTAATAAAGCAGGGATTGAAAGAGTTTTCTTTTAAACCCTATTTAGACCGATACTGCAGAGCGCAAGAGCAAAAGTTTTCCGGACAGACGCCAGAGAAAATAATGCAGGCAATAATTACCGGGAAAATAAAGTGGGGCTTAGCCAGAGATATGCTGGTGGAAATGCTAGATAGAAAAGGCATTGAAAAACCGCAAAATTTCTATTTGGCGGTGGATGCGCTCATCAAAGCCGCTCAGCCAAAAGAAAAGTCCAGCGCCAAAGGAACTGAAGTAAAAGAAAAACCCAAAACCAAGCCTATCGACGTAGTTTATTTTACCCCGCGAGATTTGGGTTGGATAAAGATGGCAATAGAAAACGAAGATAGACAAGTTTTCTCAAACCTGGCTGCGATTTATCTTCGGCGTGGTGTGCCTGAAGATTTTCTCTCTTTGGTCTTAACCGCTTTAGCAAGTGTCTTTTATCAGCCATCCCCGGAAGAAAAAGCGCAGAGAGCCTGTCAGGCCTTAGATTATCTTAAGGGAAAAATGGGCCTTAAAATTTCTTTTATCCCAGAAAAGGTAGCAGCAGAAATACATCCTACCTTGCCTATCAATATTCAGTTGTGCGCTGAAGATGCCGCATTATTAAAGCAGATTTTAGAGGAATTAGTTGCCCAAGCCACCCAACCTAAAGACAGAACTGTTCTCAAAGGGTTGGGTATTAAGGTTGAGCATCCGATTGCCTCGAATGAAAGGGCGCCTGATAAAGGCAAAGGGCATTTTGCTAAATGGTCGCGGCCGGCGAGGGTCCCCGATAAATTCTTCATTGCTCTGTTTGCTATAGGTGCCGCATTAATTACGGCTA
>CAZPSS010000165.1:0-2741 GCA_964589565.1 uncultured Planctomycetia bacterium | reverse complement strand
GTTCTTTACTAACTAAAGACCTGAGCAGTTCTTCTGTAAATAAAGGATTGCCTGTGCTGACACCATAAACAATATCCACAAATTCAGGTACAAGCGTAATATCTGTAAAAATTTCGTTAACCATCTTTAAGATATCTTCTTTTTTTAAAGGCTCTAAAACAAATTCGTCTATCAATCCCTTTTGATTCATCTGGCTTAAAATATCTTTTATGGATGCGCTATCGGCTCGCTGCTCCAACTCTTCTGCTCGATAGGCAACAGCAATGAGCATAGGAATATTACCCAGATCTTTAATTAGGTAATTGAGTAACTGCAGTGTCCCTTTATCTATCCACTGAAAATCGTCGAGAATTAAAAGGAGAGCGTTTCTTTTAACAATATAAATAAGACACTGGCATATGCCTTTAAAAAGGTCTATTTGCATTTGCTTGCTTGTGGGAGCTTTAAGCACTTTAAAATCTTCGGGTAGAAATGCCTTAAGTGAGGGAATATAATTTGCCAACTGCGCCGTTTGGGCCTCAGGTATTGACCGAATAAACTCGCGCACTTGCGGCCCTAATGAAACAAACAGATTCTCTAAAGCTGTAATGAGAATTTGATAGGGCTGCGCGCTTATCTCTGGCGCGCAGGAAGCGCCAATATTGGTTATGCCTTTAAGTTGCGTGTGTTTTTTAAACTCGTGGATTAATCGGGACTTACCAATGCCCCTTTCCCCCTTTATTAAGGCAAACTTAGTTTTTCCTTTTTCTACCTCATCTAAAAGTCCTTTAAGTCTATTCATCTGTTCCTCTCGTCCGACTAATTGCGGGCAGGGAAATAACTCTTGGAGCCGGGTCTCATGCAGAACTTGCGCCGAGATGTCTTTTATTGTGCAGATGCGGTTTCGGCCGCTGCGCTTGGAAGAATACAGGGCCCGGTCTGCCTGATAAATAAGTTTTTCCGGGTCCTGGGCGTCGCGGGGGAAAAGGGCCAGGCCTATGCTGAGCGTGGCGGAAATATCGGCCTTGCCTTCGCTTTCCCGGAAAAGACTTTTATTTATCTTCTCGATAATCCTTTTGGCAATATCGAAGGCGACATCTTCTTTTGCTCCCGGCAAAATAGCGAGAAACTCATCGCCGGCATATCTGACTATTGTGTCTTCTTCGCGCAAACCCTTGCGCAGGATTTCGGCAATTTCCGCCAGTATTCTGTCGCCGGATAAATGGCCGTAGGTATCATTTATATCCTTAAAATTATCTACATCCATCATAAACAGACATAACTCTTTGCCCGCTCGCTGCATATCTTTCAATTCTTCAGGTAAGTATTGATAAAGATAGCGCCGGTTATAGAGCGAGGTAAGATCGTCAATAAAGGCAAGCTCCTTTAACTTTTCCTTATTCAGCTCCCTTTTATCTTCCATTCCCCTGATAGGCATCTCTGTCCACCTTTTTACAGTTTAAATGACTAATGACTAAATCCGAATGACTAATGAATGTCCAATGCTCAAATGTCCAAATACAAGTAAAAAAGTTAATTTCGTCATTAGGCATTAAATAATTGGTCATTCATTCGACATTCGTCATTAGGTAATTCAGCATTAACTTTAATCAGTATAATCGTTCTAAATTTTATCATCGTTTCAACAATCTTTCCAAATCCTGAGGCTCGGTTGTGCGCAGCATTGCTTCTTCATGAGAAATAATCCCCTTCAAAGCAAGCTCATAAAGGGCTTGATTCATTGTGCGCATACCTTCTTTTTGCCCTGTCTGAATTGCTGAATAAATCTGGTGGCTTTTTCCTTCCCGAATTAGGCTGCGAATAGCATAATTGGCAATCAATGTCTCTGTAGCCAACACCCTTCCGCCTTTTGGATTGGGAATCAACTGTTGCGCCAAAATAGCCAGCAAAACAAAAGATAATTGCGTGCGCACCTGTTGTTGCTGATGGGCCGGAAAGACATCCACAATCCTGTTGACTGTTTGTACGCTGTCGGATGTGTGCAGGGTAGCGAAAACAAGATGCCCTGTTTCGGCAATATTTAAAGCGGATTGGATGGTTTCCAGGTCCCGCATTTCTCCGACAAGAATCACGTCGGGATCTTCTCTTAATATGTGTTTTAAAGCTTCGGCAAAAGAATGGGTATCGGTGCCTATTTCCCGCTGCTCTATAATAGCCTTAATATTTTTGAAAGTATATTCCACAGGGTCTTCGACAGTGATGACATGGCAATGTTTTTCTTGATTAATCATATTTATCATCGCCGCCAGGCTTGTAGATTTACCGCTTCCTGTTGCTCCGGTAACTAAAATCAGACCTTTAGGCTTATGGCATAATTCGTCTACCGTCCTAACCGGCAAGCCGCATTTCTCCACGCTCATAATCTCATAAGGTATACTTCTTATTGCGCAGCCCACAGCGCCTCTTTGCCGGTAAACATTCAGGCGAAATCGGCTCAAGCCCTCAATTTCAAAGGACATATCTAACTCTAATTTCTCTTCAAATTCCCTAATCGTATCCGGCTTCAGAAGGCTATAAGTCAATTCTTTGGTTCTCTCGGGGGTAAGGATTTCCTCATCTGCCTTAATCAGCTTTTCGTCTATCCGCAATTGCGGCGCAGCGCCAGCGGTAATATGCAGATCGGAAGCCGACCTTTCCACCACCAGTCTCAATAGATTATCCATATCAATCATCGTTCCCCCCTTTTTCTTTATATTCCAGGGCTTTATTGATTAGTTCTATCGCCGTTGTTCCGTCTATAG
>CAZPSS010000164.1:0-2760 GCA_964589565.1 uncultured Planctomycetia bacterium | reverse complement strand
TAAATCCGTCCTTAGTTAAAACCACTATCTCGTCTTCCTCTAAAAAGATAATGTCCCTGGTGTAATCTAATAGCGCCGGCACATCCGAAGCCAGAAAATTTTCATTTTTGCCTACACCTACAATCAAAGGGCTGCCTGAGCGCACGCCTACAAGCTTTCCGGGCTCTTTTTTGGACATAACACCGATAGCAAAAGAGCCTTCTAATTTAGCAACTGCCTTTCTCACTGCTTCTTCTAACGGGCGATTCCTATAAAACTCTTCGATAAGATGCGCGATTACTTCGGTATCTGTCTGGCTTCTAAACTTATGGCCCTTCCCAATCAATTCTTTCTTTAGTTGCGCATAATTTTCAATAATTCCATTATGCACAAGGGCAATTTCACCTCTGCAATCTAAGTGCGGATGGGCATTGGCTCGATTTGGCGCTCCATGAGTGGCCCAGCGACAATGGCCCAAAGCAACATTGCCGCCAAGCGGCCTTCTTTTAAGCAACTGCTCTAAAGTTTTAACTTTGCCCGAGAGCTTTCTTACCGAAAGAGATTTCCTGCTATTTAAATAAGAAACCCCGCCGCAAGAATCATAGCCTCTGTATTCTAAACGTGTAAGCCCGTTTAATAGTATGGGCTGGGCTTCTTTCTCTCCGATATATCCGATTATGCCGCACATTTGTAAACCACTTTCCCTTCAACCATCGCCAACTTGATGTTGAAGTTTCTGTCAAAAATAACGATGTCGGCGTCTTTGCCGACTGCCAGGCTTCCTTTTCTTCTCTCTATCTGCAAAACTCTTGCCGGATTAAGCGTTACTAATCTCACCGCTTCAGGAAGAGCCAACTCCAAAAACTTTATAGCATTCTTCAGCGCCCTGTTTAAAGTTAAAGCCGTTCCGTATAAAGTGCCGTCTTTTAATCTAAACACATCGCCGCGGCGCTTTTTGGGCGGATATTCCTGCGCCGCAGTAGAATCGGTGACCAGCGCAACCTTCTCTAAGCCTTTGCAGGCCAGGAGCAACTTCAACGCTGCCGGATGAACGTGGTTCTCCTCGGGAATTACCTCACAGACAACGCGATTATCCGTTAACGCTGCGCCCAGGGCCCCGGGGCGGCAATGGTGAAACTGGCGCATCCGGTTAAAGGTGTGTGTGGCGTGCCTGATGCCTGCATCCACACCCTTTATAGCCTGCTCATACGTAGCGCCTGTGTGCCCTAAAGAGGCTATAATTTTGTGCTTCCTTAAAAGACGGATTAGTTTGAGCGCTTCTTTCAACTCCGGGGCCAAAACCACCATCTTTAAAGCCCCGCCGGCCTGCCTGATTATTTTTCTCGCCTCGTTGATATCCGGGCGGCGCAGGGCCTCAGGCGGCAGCGCCCCGCAAAAGGCGCGGTTCAAAAACGGGCCTTCCAGGCGGATACCCAATACTTTTGCCCCCCACCCTCGCGTCTTTTTGGCTAAAACCTGCGAAATAGCTTCTAAAAGCGCTCTTGGCCTTGCCGGATGCAGGGTAGCCAGAAACCCCGTTGTCCCGCCTTTAACCTGTTGGCGCGAAACCCGCTCCACATCGCCGTGGATATGCAAGTCAATAAAGCCCGGAGCAACGTAATTTGTCCGGGCGTCAATTTTAGCAACGCCTGCAGGCGCGAAACGGCTGCGCGAAATAGCGGCTATCTTTCTGCCTTTGACTAGTATGGTGCCTTGCGGAATAATCTTATCCGGCAAGACAATCCTGGCGTTGGTAATGGCAAAAGGTTTGGCGACCCCAACCCGTCTCTTTCGATTCTGATAGATTAATTTCGTCATTGCGAGGAGCGAAGCGACGAAGCAATCTCAACTTCCCACCCGAGCTGTTGTATAAACTATCTCTTCCGTCAATTCGCACTCTTTGCTCCTCAATATTATACCAGAAAACGGCCTTTTGTCAAAGAAAATGCCCTTAATTGATGTTTTTAAAAAAATTTTTAAATAAAAATTAAAAAAAGTTTAAGGTAAATACCGCCTGCCGCCCCAACTTGAGGTCACAAATTGTGACCTCAAGTTTGAGAACTCTTCTTTTGACAATTGAAACATAAAATCACCTGGAAAACGTTCTTTATTTCTTTTTACCGCCTGAACCAATACTTTGGTTTTAACCCCATAAAGTTCAGCAAGGTCTCTATCTAACATTACATTTGGACCTCTAATCAAAAATATCTTTTTCTCAATGATGTCTTGTTTAATAATATCCCTCATTTTTTCCTTCTTGTTTTTTCTTCCCATATAACTCGCTATCAATTAAATCGGTGTCTGTCCCTGTTATTTGCTGTTATTTGCTAAAGAGCCTCTGGGATAACATCCGGCCCCATTTACCGTGTTCTCTTATTCCGGTAATCGTCCCTACCCAGGCTTTTACTTTAGTATTGGGTTTCATATTTTCATCTCAGGGCTTGTAGGGTTTATTTATTAATCAGCCTTTGGCTTCTTGGGAAGAATCAGCCACATTGCAAGGTATACGACAATTGCTAAGCCGTATATTAAATACCCGGCGGTTCCCAGGACAAACAACAATAAAGTCAGTAAAATAAAAAGAATTCTAAAAATAGTGGGGTTCTTGTCGAAATATTCTCCTATGCCTCCGAAAACACCACCAATTATACGGTTGGTATCGGACAGATAAAGTTTCTTCATTCTATATCTCCCTCGTTATATAAGCGTTATTCATTATAAAATCACAAAAGCATCACAGTATACCATTCAATATACCATTTAGGGTATTAGTATACCATT
>CAZPSS010000163.1:0-2772 GCA_964589565.1 uncultured Planctomycetia bacterium | reverse complement strand
GAAGCAATCCCGTTTTTGAGATTGCTTCAGTCCTGCTTCGGCTTTGCCTCGCAGTCCTTCGCAATGACGATTGGAGTTGTATTTGAAATGGGTACTTCCGCAGATTACAAAGGGTTAATCAGGCAATTTAGCCTTATCCTTTTTATAGTTTTAGCTCTTTATTTAGCTCTGGTCCGGCCTTTGGCTAAACAGGCGGTTAACGTATTGCAATGCCAGATCGACGAAAACGTTATTCAGCTCGAAGAATCTCTCTCTAAAGCAGGCGAAGGCCCTCTGCCGGGTAAGGAATCCCTTAAGACATTGGAAGCTATTCTTGCGCAAGAGGAGCAAAATTATCAAAAATTGGCAAACTTTATCGACCCGCCTAAAGCCTATTTGCCTGAAGGCACAGAGGAAGCGGGATTGTATTTCATCGAACAGCTGCACATTACGGTAAAGCGCCTTAAGCGCCAGGCCAGTACTTTGAAGATTAACATTCCCCAGAGCTTCGGTTTTAGCGAAGAGATGCCCGCCGATACCAAGGATGTGGAACTGCTCTTAAAAAAATTAGATTTAGTAGATAGAGTAACGACTTTGTTGATGGAGCAGGGGGTTGATGAAATATCCCTGATTAAGCCCTTAGGCGTGCTCGAACAAAGGGACCCGAAGAGCCAAGAATTATCTTATCGTCAGTTCCCTGTGCAAGTGAGTTTCTTATGTAATTCTCCCGCATTGGTAAGGTTTCTTTATCAAATGAAAAACTTCTCTCCTGTTTTAGTTGTCAAGGACATAATCATAAAGAAAGGCGAGGACCAATCCTTGCGGGTAGAGCTCTTGTTGAGCGGACTGGAAGTTACGTGAAAGAGAAATTTATCTTCTTCACATTATTAGTAGCCGCCTTAAGTTTGCTGCTCAGCAGCGCGGCAGGCAAAAGAAGCGAAGGCCAAATTGGCGCCAAAGAGCAGGCTTTAAAAGAGAGCCTGGCACAGGCGGCGCAAAGGAAGTTCCTTTTACCGCAAAAGTTAGATATGGACAGGGTTCAGAATATAGCCCCCTTTTCTTATTATGAAGGCGTTTTAAAAAGAAGCCCCTTTTTTAGGGTTCGGCGGCCGGAGCCCGGCAGGAAAGCTTCGACAATAACCCCGTTTGCGCCTGTGGAGGAGGCGGCTCCGAAGTTTATATACAAAGGCAGGATAAGCTCCGGAAAGCGCTTAGTTGTAATAATTGGGCAGACCCGTTCGGGTGAGGTTGTTATGGTTTCCAGGGGAGATAATGTTGGCGGGTATAAAGTGCTTGACATTACGGATACCGAAGTGATATTATCGAAAGAAGGAGAAGAGAACGTTGTCCTTAGTACTATCGAAAGGCCTTGAGGATAGAGAAGTTGTTTAATTGTCATTGCGAACCCTGCGAAGCAGGGTAAAGCAATCTTAGCTTTAGATTGCTTCGTCGACCTTTGGTCTCCTCGCAATGACGAGGATGAGGAATTCAAATGATAAAGATAAAGCGGCGCGTCTTAATCTCCCTGATTTTGGCGCTGATTATTGCCTTGCCTGCAAAGGGACTGCAGGCAGAAGCCCCTTCCCGGGAGTTGGCCAGAACCCATTATCTGCGCGCCAGAAGCTATTACCGTCGAGGAGAATATTCAAAGGCAAAGGCAGAATTTGAAGAGGTCTTAAATCTGGATCCCGGACATCAGGGCGCCCGCTGGTATCTAAAAAGCGTGGAAAAGGAATTAGGCGGGTATGAAGAACCCTTGCGCAAACAAAAAGAGATTGCTGAAAAGCCCCAATTTCCGTCATTGCGGGCCCCGAAGGGGCGAAGCAATCTCAAGGCTTTTCAGCAATCTCAAACAGGCCGAACCAATGAAGCCAAACTCGAGGAATACCAGAAGGTTCTGCAGAATAAGTTTGCTCAGAGAGCCGGCGAGCTTAATGAAAAGCTGAAATCTTACGAGGCCAATGTCCAAGAATACGAAGGCAAAGTAAAAAAGTTAGAGCAGACTACCCGCGAGCAAGTAGAAAAGGTCGAGCTTGAGAAACAGAAACTTGAGGCTGAACTTGCCGGCCTGCGCCAGGCGCAGCAGGCGCAGTCAAAAGACCAGCCGCAGGAATACAAAAAGGCTCTTCAGGATGAATTTGCCCGCAAAGAGCTTGAGTTCAATGAGAAACTTGCCGCTTATGATACGAAGTTAATTCAATTAGAGAAGGAAAATCAGCGCTTAGAAAGAAAAATGGGCGATGATTCTAATGAGAGATTACAGCTTGAGCAGGCTGAGAAAGAAAAGCAAAAGTTTAAGGATGAATTGGAGCAGTTGCGCAAAGAGCAGCAAACACTTACTAAAACACTGCCTATTGAGCCGCTTACCGAAACGCTTAGTCAAAGGATTGATAAAGCCGAAGCAAAACTTCTTAGATTGCAAATGAAGATAAACGAACAGTTGTATGTTCAACAAGAAGCCAATCTGCATTTAGCCGAAGGACAATATTATTATAAGATAAAAGAATATCAAAAGGCCAAAGAGGAATTTAACCGGGCCGTAGCCTTAGATTACAAGAACAAGCAGGCACACGATTATCTGCGCAAGATTGAAAAGGAAAGGATTCGTTTAAAAGAAAAAAGGCGCCAGGCTCAACAAGAGGCTATTATGCGGGCATGGAAAAAGACAGAGCAGGAGAGGGCGCGCAAGGCCCGCGAAGAAGAATTGGCCCGCCTCAAGGCCGAGAAGGAACAAAAGCTGGCCCGCCTCAAGGCTGAAAAAGAAAGACTGACCAAGCTTAAAGCGCAGAAGGA
>CAZPSS010000162.1:0-2773 GCA_964589565.1 uncultured Planctomycetia bacterium | reverse complement strand
GAACTTCATAAAGGTTCTTTTTAAACGTCCGGTTTTCGCGGGTGCGGTCAAAGAAGGATAACTGTCCGTTCTGCCTGTCTTTCTGAAAGCCATGGGCTGTTTCCATCGCTTTTTCCAGCATAGCCAGAAGTTGAGCGCGAAAAAGGCCGAGGCCGTCGAACGCCCCGCATTTAATCAGGCTTTCTATAACCTTCCTGTTTACCAGCCTCGACTCTGTATATTCGCAGAATTCATACAAGGAATTGAATCTTCCGTATTTGTTTCTTGCCCGGATAATAGAATCTATCGCCCCCTGGCCGACATTTTTTACTGCAGAAAGCCCAAAGCGAATCGATTTATCGGAGACCATAGTGAATTTGGCAAAACTTTCATTTACGTCGGGGGATAGAGTCTCTATATTCATCTTATTCGCTTCGTTGATATAGGCGACGATTTTATCGGTGTTGTCTTTCTCACTGGTTAACAGCGCAGTCATAAACTCAACCGGGAAGTTGGCCTTAAGATAGGCAGTGCGGTAGGAGATTAAAGCGTAAGCCGTGCTGTGAGATTTGTTGAAGCCGTAACCCGCGAAGTACTCGACCAGGTTAAAGATTTTATTGGCTATCCTTTTGTTTGCCCCGTTTTTAACGCAGCCGCCGACAAAATACTTTCTCTGTTCTTCCATAACTTCGCTGTCCTTTTTACTCATCGCTCTTCTTAAAATATCTGCCTGGCTTAAGCTGAATCCCGCGAGCGTGTTGGCGATACGCATTACCTGTTCCTGAAAAATAATTATTCCGTAGGTCTCCCGCAGAATAGGTTCGAGGCGGTTATCGTCATAGGTTATGGGGTGCTGCCCGTGCTTGCGTTTAATGAAGTCATCGACCATGCCGCTGCCGATGGGGCCGGGCCGGTATATGGCCAGAAGGGCAACGAGGTCTTCGAATTTTTCCGGTTTTAATTTTTTAAGCAAGTCGCGCATGCCCTTACTTTCCAACTGAAATACCCCCGCCGTCTTAGCCTGGCAAAGCATCTGGTATGTCTTTTTATCCTCTAAAGAAATACCTTCTATAGCCAACTCTTGCGCCTTCATCCGCCTGATTATCTTGATTGTTTCGTCAATTACCGTCAGTGTGCGCAGGCCCAGAAAGTCCATTTTTAAAAGACCTATTTTTTCCAGGGAGCCCATAGCCATACCTGTGGTGATTTGTCCGTCGGCGGTTTTAAAAAGAGGGATGTAATTAGTGAGTTCTTCTTCGCCAATTACTACTCCCGCCGCATGCGTGGAGGCGTGTCTTGTCAGGCCCTCCAGCGCCAGAGAGGTATCCAGAAGCTCTTTCACCTGCGGATTATTTTTATAAAGAAGCTTTAATTCGGGTTCGGCCTGTAAAGCGGCAGCTAATGCGATATTCAAATCGTTGGGAATTAGTTTGGCAATTTTGTCTACTTCGCCGTAAGCCAAGCCCATAACCCTGCCCACATCGCGCACCACCCCTTTTGCGCCCATAGTCCCGAACGTAATTATCTGGGCGACATTATGTTTTCCGTATTTTTCAATTACATAGTTGATTACTTCGCCTCGGCGCTCGTAACAAAAATCTATATCTATATCGGGAAGGCTGACTCGCTCGGGATTCAGGAAGCGCTCAAATATTAAGCCGTATTTTAGAGGATCGATGTCGGTAATACCCAGAGCATAACTGACCAGGCTTCCCGCGGCCGAGCCGCGGCCGGGTCCGTGAGGAATGCCTTTTTCTTTTGCGTAATGAACGAAGTCCCAGGCAATTAAAAAATAGCTTATATATCCCGAGTTTTTAATAATTTCTAATTCGTGATTTAGTCGTTCTGCAGCAGCCCTGTCTATTTTATCTCTGTATCTTTTCTTTAGCCCCTGTTCGCACAATTGGCGCATGAATGCTTCGCGGGTTTGGCCCTGCGGCGGTTTGTAATGGGGAAGGTGCGTTTTGGTGAAATCCAGCTCTACATTGCACTTCTCCGCAATAGAAAGCGTGTTAGTTAAGGCAACAGGCACCTCATCAAAGAGGTCCTTCATCTGGCGGGGACTTTTGAAATAAAATTCATCAGTGGAAAACTTCAGTCTTTGGGGATTGGAGAGGACAGTCTGGGTCTGGATACACAGGAGCGCATCATGTGAATGGGCATCGCTTTTATTAAGATAATGCACGTCATTAGTAGCTACCACGGGGATAGACAATTTTTTACTTAACTGCATCAAAGCCCTGTTTACTGTCTTTTGCTCGGCAATTCCATTATCCTGTAATTCGAGATAGAAGTTCTCCTGGCCGAATATATCATTGAATTGACCGCTCAACTCCTCGGCCTTTTGTATTTGTCCGGAAAGAATCAAACGGGGAATTTCTCCCTGCAGGCAGGCGCTTAAACCAATCAACCCTCGAGAATGCCTGCGCAAGGCCTCTTTATCTATCCTTGGCTTATAATAGAATCCCTCCAGGTAACCGATGCTTACCAGCCGCATCAAGTTCCCATAACCTTGTTCGTCTTTGGCTAACAAGATTAGATGGTAAGCGGTCTCCTGGATTCCGTAGGTGGATTTTTCAAATCGGCTCTGAGGGGCGACATAGACTTCGCAGCCGATGATTGGTTTTACGCCGCTGGCCAGACACTGCTGGTAAAACTCTATAGCGCCAAATAGATTACCGTGGTCGGTAACGGCCAGGGCCGGGAGACGAAGGTTTTTGGCTAAGTTAAGAAGAGGCTCGATCTTACAGGCGCCGTCTAAGAGGCTGTACTGGGTGTGGACATGGAGGTGGAC
>CAZPSS010000161.1:0-2821 GCA_964589565.1 uncultured Planctomycetia bacterium | reverse complement strand
CCAATAATTCACCGCTCTTTGCCTGCTCCCTAAGGGCTATTTTCAACTGTTGGGGCGTAACGAGCTTCTTATTCAGAAGCATTCTTCCCAGTTTCATTACCATCTTTCTACCTCCTACAACGCGCCGATCATATAAAGCTCTTCGGCCGGCTTTTTATCCAAGTCGCCGGAAATTATTCTTTCGCAACTATCCAGGGTCTTTTCCAACGGCACATATTCCCCTTTTTTGCCCGTATAAACTTCTGCGGTAAAAAACGGCTGGGTGAGGAAATTGCGCAGTCTCTGCGCCCGTTCAAACAGGACTCTATCTTCTCTGGAAAGCTCCTCTATTCCAACGATAGAAACGATGCGCCTCAGTTCCTCATATCTATTAATAACCTTCAAGACGCCCGCAGCGACATTAAAATGTCTTTTTCCTACAATCACGGGGTCGAGATAGGAACAGGAAGACGATAAAGGGTCAATGGCGGGATACAGGCCTAACTGGACGTGCTGGCGGGAGAGAATCAGTATGGAATCCAGATAACTAAAGATACAGACTACCGCCGGGTCGGTTAAATCGTCGCTGGGCACGTAAACCGCTTCAATGGCGGTAATCGCTGCCTGGCTTGCCGAACGAATCCTCTCCTGAAAATCGCTCATCTCCGAATTCAAAGTAGGCTGATACCCTGTCTCCGAAGGGATTCTCCCTAAAAGAGTAGAAAGTTCAGCTCCCGCCTGGGCAAACCTGTAAACGCTGTCAATAAAAAAGAGGACGTCTTCCCCCTCTTCCTGAAAATACTCCGCTAATGTTATGCCGGTATGGACTACTTCAAACCTGGCGCCGGGAGATTCGTTCATCTGGCCGAATACCAGGACGCTCCTGTCCAGTATCTTCTGCTTAAGCAACTCGTTATACAGTTCATTGCCCTCTCTAATTCTTTCTCCCGCCCCGGTAAATACACAGAACCCCTTTTGTTTTTTAATAATATTATGCATAAGTTCTAAAATCAATATGCTTTTGCCCAGGGCCGCTCCTCCCAAAATGCCTGTCCTTGTCCCTTTTATTAAGGGGAACAGAAGGTCCAACGCCTTAATCCCCGTCTCCATCACTTCAAACCTCAAGCTGCCCTTTGCCCCTTCTATATTATTCAAAGCAACGGCCTTTTTCTTATGCGTGAACCTGGTCAGCTTTGTTTTGAGCGGGCCTTTTTTGTCTATCGGCTCGCCCAGGACGTTTAATATCCGCGAGCAGGTCTCTTTTCCGACGGGCGTCTTAATTCCCGAGTCGCAGGCCAGGATTTCGGCATTTCTCTGCAGGCCGAAAATGGGCGTTAAAGGGATACAGCGGGCAATATTGTCAATATCGGTGGCTCTTCTGCCCACGTATTCAACTACTTCCAGCACTACCCGCTGGCCGTTGTAGGTCTCTGTCTCTAAAATATCGTAGATAGCCGGGGGCGCTTCACCCGGCGCAAACCTTACAATCACCACCGGCCCCTGTATAGCAATTACCTTACCCTTTTTCATTATCTTGTCCTTTGCACAGCCAGCCTTGAGGCGAAAATCTCTCTGATATTCTTATCGCTGATTTCGTGGAGAAGGCGAAAATATTGAAAGTGCAACCTTTTATCCGTCTGCTTAATTTTGAAAGAACTCCCTTCTAAATGCATCACCCGCGCTGACCACTCCGAAAGCTTACTTTCCCAGAAGATGCCGTATAGCATATAAGTTACCCATATCTTCACCAAATATTCTATTGTTTTATTCAGTGACGGCTCAACAATAACGCTCTCCTGGCGCCCTGGCTCTCTGACACTCTGACTCTCTGACACTGCAGTCTCCTCCCGGAACAAAAACCTGCAGGGGAGTAATTGATAGACCCGCACATCCCAGACGGCAAAAGAGAGAAAATGGGGATAGACAACGACTGCCTTGCCAAACTTTCTATCTGAAAAACCTTTGATAATAAAATCTACCAGGTCTTCCGCCTCTTTGTAATCCACTTCGTCGCTAATGCCGGGAAAGGGAGTAAAACTTTTGCCCGTCTCCTCTATATACCGGGCGCCCTGCCTGCCGACTATAATCAACTCATCCTGCCCCGAACACTGCTCTAAGGCGGAATTAACTACGGAGATATTCAATTTTCCCAAAAAGCCGGAATCCGAAGTTATAAGCAGCACAGCCTGCGGCAAGGGAGAGGTTTCGAGAAACAGGTGGCGCACTCCCGCAATATTCACCATCTGCAGAAAGTCCCGCAAATAATCTCCGAATTCATCCAGTCCTTTTCTCGCCTTCTGCAGGCGGTAAAATTCGGAAGAGGCCACGCCCTTTAATACATTGACGATGCCTCCTATTTCTTTATTGAATTCTCGCTCTTTGCGTAACTTGGTCAGTTTGAACATTACGGCTTAAAGAAGTTCTCAAACGCCTCATCCAGCCCCTTCTTTATCTCCTCGGTCAATACTCTTTCGCTGGCGAGTTTCTCGATTAACTGCGGCCGCTGTTTAAGTAAATATCTATATATTTCTTTTTTAAACTTCTCTATGTTTTTCTCTTCCAGAATCTGCGCAAGCCCCCTGGCAAAGGCGTAAAAAATAATAATCTCTTCTTCCAACGCTAAAGGCCTGCCCTTATCCTGGATAAAAAGGGCGCTCAATGCCCTGCCCCGTTTCAGCCTGGCCTCTACCTCCGGCGCAAGTTTGGTCCGCACCCGCGTAAGGCTGACTAATTCCTTATACCGGGCATATTCCCCTTTCAATGCCCTCGATACATCTTTCATCGCCTCGCACTGGACTTTGCTGCCGATTCGGGAAACGGAAAGCCCCAAATCAATGGCCGG
>CAZPSS010000160.1:0-2839 GCA_964589565.1 uncultured Planctomycetia bacterium | reverse complement strand
GCGAAGGTTTTACTTTTTTTGTGTGGAGGTTTCCCCCTTCGAACACACCACTTAACTGATTGATTTTAATATACATCTTTGAATAATATAAGTCAAGAGAAATCTTCCTGTCAAGAGAAATCTTCCCCATTCTCTGGGTACCTCGTTTTTTGTTAAGTAGATTATACCTCTAAACACAATCCTTCTCAAGCCTTATCTTTCCCCAATGCCATTGTGATATTTTGATGGAAATTACCTTTTTATTTCGCTTTCTTCGTACAATCCAGACCTTGGGGAGCCAGATCTCTCTGTCATTGAACCTAATTAGAATGGCTTTGGGGGTTTCTTTGAGGAGAAGGGCCTTTATCCAAATGTAATCTTGGGGGTTTGTGGCAAAGTTGAGCCAGGATTTTAGGTTAAACATAAGATCGGTCCTTTTATGCTAGGCTTTTCTTAAACTTCCTTAGCAACTCTTCTACTTCGGGTTCTATATTTCCTTTGTTTGAAAAACCATAGTTTAATGGTTTAATCTCTTTATTAGTTATGGGGGTCAATTTCTCACCCTTTTCGTGCTTGGGAAAAGGGTCAGGCTTTGACCCTTTTCTGTCAGTTCTTGACCCTTTTAGGTTGGGGGCGAGTTCGCTCTCAAGAATCAGGTACCTGGTGGCTTTGGCCCGGCCGGCAAAGGTAAAAAAACTGATTACGCCTCTTTCGCGCAGATGCTTGCGTGCCTGGCGCAAAGTGTTTTTGGTTATACCAAGGTCCGTCATGATGAATTCGTCCTTGTAGAAGAACGTAGGGCGGCCATAGTAGGCATAGAGGCCACGCAGGTAGATCAGGAGCAACATAGGAAGTTTGGTTATCTTGCGAATGCGGCAGGTGTTGAAAAAGTCGTTTTTGAGGAATTGGTAGCCTTTCATCTGGATCCCCTGCTTGAGATTGCTTCGCCTGCCTTCGGCAGGCTCGCAATGACGACAGTTGCTGGATTGCCCGGTCAAGCCGGGCAATGACAATAGAGGAAAAGCGAGCCGTCAGCACCACATTTCCACCACATAATTGCTCAAAAAGAGTCAACTGATATGTGATGGTAACTGATGTGGGGTGTAGTAAAGTGAGGTTGGGTGTGATTGGGATGTATGGAGAATTTAGGAGATAAGACACTGGCTCCGACGGTGCGGAGCCAGTGTCCGTTGTTCTCTGTTGAAATTGCGAGAAATCATTCCCCTTTCGGGTTGAATAATTTCTCGCTATAAGGAAGAACAACGGAGAGGCAGGGATTCGAACCCTGGAGGCCTTTCAGCCTACGCGCTTTCCAAGCGCGCGCACTAGACCGGACTGTGCGACCTCTCCAATTTGTCTTAGTTTGCACTGTGCAAATTGGAGTAATAAATATCGGGGTTAAAGAAATAAGCAGGCTCGCTTCAGGGGCGTATGCGGTATTTTCGTTTTGCCCCTCTTCTTCCTGCGCGCCCAAAACCACCTTGATGTTTTGTATACTGAATAAATTTTTCCTGCGGAAACTCAGGATGCTCTGCTATGGGCAGAGCAATTTTAATAAGTTTTTCTATGTTGCGCACATCCTTGCCCTGATCAGGCATGGCAAAGGTAATGGCCCGGCCTTCGTGGCCGGCGCGTCCTGTGCGACCGATGCGATGCACATAATTTTCGGCGTTCTCGGGCACATCATAGTTAATAACCAGCTCTATGCCGGTAACATCAATGCCCCTGGCCGCTACGTCGGTAGCAACAAGTATCCTGTATCTTCCCGCCTTAAAGCCGTCAAGCGCCTGGCGGCGCTGGCTGAGCGAGCGGTCGGAATGAATTTCTGCGGTACTGTAGCCTTTGCTTTTTAGCAGACGGTTCAACACAGCCGCGCCCCATCTGGTTCGGGAAAAAAGCAGAACCGAACCGCGGTAACAGTCAAGTATCTTTGCCAGGAGCTGTTTTTTCGCGGCTCTCTCAACAATAAATAATTCCTGAACAATGCGTTCGGCCGTAGTGCCTGAGGGCGCAATCTCAATATGAACAGGCAGTTTCATATGCGATGATGCTATTGCCATAACCTCAGGAGGTATTGTCGCCGAAAAAAGCATTGTCTGCCTGTTCCTGGGAATACGTTCAAGAATACGCCTGATATCCGGCAGAAAGCCCATATCAAGCATCCGGTCAACCTCATCAATAATCAGGATATTCACATTCTCCAAAGATATTGTGCGGCGGGTGAGATGATCTACAAGCCGCCCGGGCGTGGCAATTAAAACTCTGGGTTTTTCCTTTAGCTTTTTTATCTGCTTATTTATCGGAACCCCGCCAATGATAACAACTGTTTTTATACCGAATAACGGGGCAATCGTCTGAAATGCCTCATTAATCTGAAGCGCCAGTTCCCGGGTAGGCACAAGCACAAGACAGCGCCCCTTTTGCTGTGCCAGGCGCTGAATAACGGGAATGGCAAAAGCAAGTGTCTTACCTGTGCCGGTCTGGGCAATACCTACAAGATCCTTATGCTCTATCGCAATAGGAATAGCCCTGTGCTGAATGGGCGTGGGCACGGTAAACTTCATTCTGTCCAGCGCCTCTAATATTTTTGGAGCGATTCCCAAGCCGTCAAAAGAAATGCCCGGCCGTTGTGGTATCTGTGTCATGATAGTTCCTTGCTTTTTAGTTGTGGCGGAGAGAAGAGGATTCGGCGCCTTTTGCTCCTATCGTCGCAAAAGGTCGGCCACCCGCTCGCTGTCGCTGCGCACCACTATCGTGGCGCTTGCTTTTCCTCGCTTCGCTCGGCGCTCGCTCCCTTCGAATCCTATCAACGCATCTGAAGTAAGCGGATAATCTGGTGGGCGTAGAAGGATTCGAACCT
>CAZPSS010000159.1:0-2874 GCA_964589565.1 uncultured Planctomycetia bacterium | reverse complement strand
GGGTATATGCAGTCAGGGCGATGGCAGCAAGAGCCCCTTTTTACGGGTCCTGCGCGAAAGTTATTATACCTACCAGAAGCTATGGAATAAATGACAAATGACTAAATCCGAATGACTAATGAATGTCCAATGCTCAAATGTCCAAATACAAGTAAAAAACTTAATTTTGTCATTAGGCATTAAATAATTGGTCATTCATTCGACATTCGTCATTGAAAAATTCGTCATTACTTATTAATTGCGAATTTATTATGCGAAAGGGGGGTGATGTGGAACGTTGACAACTTTATGAGGCGGCGCAAGAATAGTTCACAGTTAACAGTTCACAGTTCACAGTTGATAGTTGATAGAAGGAGGAAGAAGTGAGAAAGAATTTGCCTTATTTTCTGGTAATCGCTGCGCTGATATTTTTGATTATTGGAGTCCTCTCTTCGGGAAGAGAAAAGGCGCAGTCGGTGACGCAAGAGTACAGCGATGTAGAAGGCAGGGAAATTATTAACAACGATGTAGAAGCTGCCCAGCAATCAGAACCTGCTGTGCCCTCTTCGCAAAAGCTCTTCAACGTTTATACCGACAAAAAAGCCCCTGATAATCATTATGCCCCTTCAGGCTGGATTGGCGACTTCGGCGATATTAGCTTAAATGACCAATATATGGGGAACCCCCATTCCGGAACTACCTGTATCCAGTTAATCTATTCGGCTGAGGAAACACAGGGAGCCGGTTGGGCAGGCCTCTATTGGCAGAACCCTCCGAATAACTGGGGCGAGAATATGGGGGGCTTTGACCTGAGCGGATATAACAAGCTTGTTTTCTGGGCCCGGGGAGAGGCCGGCGGCGAGGCCATTGAGAAGTTTAAGGTCGGAGGCCTCAAAGGCACCTACCCCGATTCTCTCGATGTGCAGATGGGGCCGGTGGTGTTGACAAATGAATGGGAAAAATACACGATTAATTTGGCCGGTGAAGATTTATCCTATGTCAGCGGTGGATTTTGCTGGGTTACCCCCAGCCGCCTTAATCCCAACGGCGCCGCTTTCTATCTCGACGACATCAGATTTGAATTTGAGCCCGGCCTGCAGGCGCAGAAGAAAAAAGCCGAGGAGATGCCTTTTACTGTTTACAGCGAAAGGAATTCCGCCGGCAATCATTTTATTCCTTCAGGCTGGATGGGAGACTATGGCGATTTAAAGATTGACGAGGCCTGGACTGCCGACCCCCATTCCGGAACTACCTGCGTCAGGATTGTCTATTCCGGAGCTGTCTCGCAAGGCGCCCGCTGGGCAGGTATGTTCTGGCAGAACCCTTCGAATAACTGGGGACAGGCGAAGGATGCGGGTTTTGACTTATCCGCCGCCGGGAAGCTTAGTTTTTGGGCGCGCGGCGAAAAAGGCGGAGAAAGAATTGAAGAGTTTAAGCTTGGCGGTATAAGCGGCGATTATCCCGACTCCGATGTGGCCGGAATAGGGCCGGTACTGCTTACGCCTGAATGGAAGGAGTACACGATTGATTTAACCGGCAAGGACCTAAGTTACATCATCGGCGGTTTTTGCTTCTCCACCAATGTGGATGTCAATCCTGAAGGCTGTGTGTTTTATCTGGACGACATAAGATACGAATAATTAAATGACTAATGACTAAATCCGAATGACTAATAAATGACAAATGGCCCAAGCCCAAATGACAAAAAACAATTAGTCATTGAGTAATTGGACATTCATTCGACATTCGTCATTGAAACATTCGTCATTAGAGTTTTTATTAATGTGAGAGCGATGTGTTGAAAAAGAATAAGCTGCTTATAATCGTTATAGTTGCGCTTTGCCTAATTCTGGCCCTGCTTCTTTTCCGGAAGTTTGCTTTGCCCCGGCCCGGGATATTTATTCAAAAGACAAAGAAGGGCCATTCTCAACTTATGATTGGGACAAAACCATATTTTGTAAAGGGAGTAGTCTATCAGCCTATCCCTATCGGCCAGAGCCACGAATATAACTTCTGGGCCGGCCATGGAGAGCCCTGGATAGAAGACGCAAAGTTAATGCGCGAGATGGGCGTAAATACAGTGCGTTTTTTTCAGCCGGGCCCTGATGCCGATGAGACCCGCGAGGTGATTGGGCAGCTTTACAAGCTTTACGGAATCCGCACAATCCTGGGACACTGGATGGATTACTGGAAGCCGGGAAATTATGCAGATAGCCGGTACCGTGAAGATTTAACCGGGCGGATTTTAGAGCTCGTTAGCGCATACAAAGAGGAAGAGGGGATTTTGCTGTGGATACTGGGCAATGAAAATAACCTTTCCTGGCATTCCGGAGCAAGGATTCCCTGGACTTGCCCGCAGGCAGAAGAAATAGAAGACCCCCATAAGAAAGAACTAACCAAAGCCAGAATCTATTGTTCTCTAATTAATGAGATTGCCCGGGAAATTAAGAAGATTGACCCCAGCCGTCCGGTAGCTTTAGGCAGCGCCGATACATATACTTTAGAGGTGGCCGGCGAGGTTTGTCCGGATATCGACCTGGTAGCAGTAACTGCCTACCGCGGCAAAAGCCTCGGTAACCTCTGGCGTGAAGTCAAAGGCAAAGCCGGCAAGCCCGTGTTGATTATGGAGTTTGGCTGCGACTCTTTTAACGCCAAAACCGGCGAAGAAGACCAGCAAATACAGTCTCTTTTCTTAAAGAGCCAATGGCAGGACATCGAACGTAATCGGGCCGGCAGTTCCGGCGTGGGAAATTCCCTGGGCGGATGTGTTTTTGAGTGGAACGATGAGTGGTGGAAACATGATGAGTTTATGCCGGCCAGCTGGTATGTGCATAATACCGAAGGCGACTGGTCTTCCGGCGCCTATTATTTTGACATCGGCGCCTCCGGCAATAT
>CAZPSS010000158.1:0-2878 GCA_964589565.1 uncultured Planctomycetia bacterium | reverse complement strand
TGGTAATTTTAAATCTTTTAACTAAACTTTTTCTTGTTTTAATCTTAGGCATAATTAGCTCCTTAGTCAACGTTTAGCTCAAAGTTTACAGCTCAAAGCTCACAGGGTAACGCGCAATCTCCTTTGAGCTTTCAGCTTCGAGCTGTTAGCTAAACGAGATATAATAAGAGGATTACTTCGGCGCAAGGATTGCATTGATAAACCGGCCTTCGGCAACCGGGTCTTTTTCGAGTTGTCCGATATGGCTTGAGTCTTTGATAAATCTGTCGAAAAGATACCGGCCCAGTTCTTGATGTCTCATTTCCCGGCCGCGAAACATAAGCGTAACCTTGACCTTATCTCCCCGAGTTATAAAACGTTCCAGATTCTTCAGTTTAACCTGATAGTCGTGCTCCTCAATCTTTGGCCTTAGCTTTATCTCTTTGAGATGCGTCTTCTTTTGATGCTTTTTGGCCAGTTTCTCCTTTTTCTCCTGCTCGTATTTATACCTACTGTAATCCATAATGCGGCAAACCGCAGGCTTTGCCTGATGAGCAACTTCTACTAAATCCAACCCGCTTGCTTCGGCCTGGCTTAACCCCTCCTCAACGGAAGTAACGCCTAATTGCTCACCGTCTTTCCCGATAAGCCGAATTTTGTCGGCTTTGATTCTGTGGTTAATTCTGGTATTCCTGAAAATATTCCCTCACCCCCTTTTTACATTGTTACATTGTTACATTGTTACATTGTTATTTGACAGTTTAGCAATTTAGCAGTTTAACAATTATTTCTTTTGCTCAACTTCTTCCGAAATTCTCCTAATAAAACCATCGACGCTCATCGTTCCCTGCTGGCCGCCTGCGCGCGTCCTTATCGCTATTTCTCGCTGGGCCATTTCCCGCGCGCCGACAATTAACATATAAGGGACCTTCTCCAGTTGCGCGGAGCGGATACGTTTCTGCATAAGTTCCGAGCGCGCATCTAACTGCACGCGGATGCCCTGCGTCTTCAACGTCTTTTCAACTTCCCGGGCGTAATTATGCTCTTTATCGGTGATGGGAATAATCGCCGCCTGTATCGGCGAAAGCCACACAGGTAAAGCCCCGGCATAATGTTCAATGAGCGCGCCGATAAAGCGTTCCATACTGCCTAAAATTACCCGGTGCAGCATAACCGGCCGATATGCTTTGCCGTCTTTGCCTACATAGGTAAGGTCAAACCTTTCCGGGAGCGCAAAGTCGCATTGAATAGTTGCGCATTGCCACAGCCGCCCCAGGGCATCTTTTAATTTAATATCAATCTTTGGGCCATAAAAGGCACCTTCGCCTTCATTGATAGCGTATGGCCAATCTTTATCCTTTAACGCGCTTTTTAAGGCATCTGTCGCCCTTTGCCAATCTGAGTCTTCACCAATGTATTTATGCGGCCGGGTGCTTAACTCAACGGCAAAATCGGAAAAGCCAAAGTCATCCAGGGCCTCTTGCGCAAGATTTATCACCTTGATGAGTTCCTCATTTAACTGCCCGGGCAGACAAAAAATATGGGCATCATCCTGGGTAAAGCTTCTTGCCCTAAGTAATCCGTGTAACACGCCGGATTTCTCATGGCGGCATACGGTACCTAACTCAAAATACCTGATGGGCAAATCGCGCCAGCTGCGAGTGGCGGATTTATAAATTAGCATATGCGCCGGGCAATTCATCGGCTTAATGGCATATTCCTGGCCTTCAACCTTAAAAATATACATACTTTTTTTATAGTAATCGTAATGGCCGGAACGAATCCAGATATTACTCTTTAAAATATGCGGGCCTATTGCCAGCTGATAGCCTTCCTCTAAATGCTTTTTTTTCTCATAATCCTCAATGATAGAGCGCAGCATTGCGCCTTTGTGATGATAGAGCACCAGCCCCGGGCCGGCCTCTTCGGAAAAACTAAAGAATCCTAATTTCGGCCCTAAAACCCGGTGGTCGCGTTTTTTTCCTTCTTCCTTCAGCTCTAAAGAATTATCCAGTTCTTTTTTGCTCAAAAAACAGCTGCCGTAGATGCGCTGAAGCATCGGGTTATTTTCATTGCCCCGCCAGTAGGCCCCGGCCACAGAAAGCAGTTTAAAAAATTTAACCTCGCCGCAAGAAGCAATGTGCGGCCCGCGGCAGAGGTCGACAAACTTACCGCTTCGATAGATAGAAAGTTCTTTATCGGGCAAATCTTCAATTAATTCTAATTTAAACGGCTCTTTCAGTTTTTTAAAAAGTTTTTTTGCCTCGGCCTTAGTTAAAATTTCCTTTTCAAATTTGTAATCCTTTTGGATAATCAGGCGCATCCTTTTCTCAATTCCGGCTAACTCATCCGGAGAAAAAGGCTCATCGCGGGCAAAATCGTAGTAAAAGCCATCGGAAATAGCCGGCCCGATGCCTAATTTTGCCGACGGATAAAGCTCTTTTACGGCCGCCGCTAATATATGCGCGCAACTGTGTCGCAGAATAGACAAATTTTCTTTCATTGTTAAATCGTTACACTGCTAAATTGTTAAATTGTTTTTGACAATGTAACAATGTGGCAATTTAGCAATGTTATCTGGTGGGCGGTAGAGGAGTCGAACCTCCGACCTTTTGCGTGTCGAGCAAACGCTCTAACCAGCTGAGCTAACCGCCCTATTCTTTTCTGGTGCCGGGAGTGGGACTCGAACCCACACGGAGCTAAGCTCCAGCGGATTTTAAGTCCGCACTGTATACCAATTTCAGCATCCCGGCGTCAAGTGTTCTTTTATTAAAAATAGTTTTGCTTCTCTTCCAGCCTGAATAAGAATTAATGCACTCTTGAGCTAATTTTGCTTTTCTTTCTAAGCCAGGGGCATTTTTATAATAACATCTTTTCGCAATTTCTCTCGCCGCCATCT
>CAZPSS010000157.1:0-2907 GCA_964589565.1 uncultured Planctomycetia bacterium | reverse complement strand
TTTACTCAACATCTTCAGGGCTTTTTCGTTTTTCGGGTCCAGCTCCAGGGCCTGGCGAATTCTTTCTTCGGCCTGATCGTAGTTTTCTTTTTTAAGGTATTCTTGAGCCTGGGCAAGAAGCCGGTTCTGCTCTTTAAGCAAAGTCTTTTGCTCGATGTTACTCAACATCTTCAGGGCTTTTTCGTTTTGCGGGTCCAGCTCCAGGACCTGGAAAACCTTTTCTTCGGCCTGATCGTAGTTTTCTTTTTTAAGGTATTCTTGAGCCTGGGCAAGAAGCCGGTTCTGCTCTTTAAGGAAAAGCAGTTCTTGCTGGCGCCTGATGGCAGCAGTAATCTCTTTGGAGGCCTTCAAAGTGTCATCAACCATAACTGTCGCATTTTGATAGGTCCGCTCTATATCGGCAGCCGAAAATTTGTTGCGAACTTTTATTGCTTTAATTTCAGCGATCTTAATGCCGTTGCGATAAACTTCAAAAACGGAGCCTTCTTTTACTGCGTCTTCTTTGCCCAGGTTGAAGACTACAAAATTTTTTGCCCGGTTAATGTATACTATACGGCCAAAAACCTTATCTTCGCCTTCAACTTGCGCCGATACGCTTGCAGGAAGATATCCGTTTATAAACGTAAACAGAAAAAAGGCCGCCGTTATCTTAAAGAGGATTCTTTTCATTCTATCAATTCCCCCCTTTTTTTCAAGAAAATTGCCTTCGGCAATAACCTTAATATGCAATTTTCGCAGTGGTATCCGCTATATACTTTCTATACCAGGATAAAACTGCCTGGTATTAACCAAATACTTCTATAAAATTATAGCCGTTTCTAAAATCCTCGATAGAATCCTGCTCTGTTTTACTTAAGAGCCCTGTGTTTACTAAATTGAACACAATGTTGCCAAAATCTTCCGTAGAGTTTACCCCCCAATGTTCAAATACTGTGCGGGCCATCGGGCCGAATTGTTTCTTTGCATATTGTTTTATACCTTCTAAAAGCTCTTTTCCTGTAATATGGCGGGTTTTCTTTAACTTCTTTACAGTATAATTTAACGCATCCAGAACAAAATTATAGGCATCTATTTTATAGCGGACATCTCTTTTAACAATATCTTCCATTGTTTCTAAAATATTTAGTACATTTTTCATAGTTTCAATACTCTATTCCTACTCGAGCAGTAATACCTTTTTTGTAATAGTGTTTTAATTCTCTGACCTCACTTACCAGGTCTGCGATTTCTAAAATCTCAGGATGGGCGTATCTTCCGGTAATGACCACTTCTGCATGTTTAGGTTTATTTTTTAGTATCTCTGTAACTTCCCTGGATTGAAGCAAACCGAACTCAAGGGCAACATTTAATTCATCTAAAATTATTATATCATATTCGTTCTCTTCTAATGCCTTTTGGGCGGCAGCTAAGCCTCTTTGCGCCAGTTGTCCGGCTTTTGAGCTCAGGGTATCCTTGCCGGGCCATCCCTTCTTGCCTGCCTTCTTTGATAGAGCCTTGTATTTAAGGGACCCCGTCTGTAATATTCTGAAATTGTTGAAACGCCGGGCTGCTTTTATCTCGCCGAAACCTTTGCCCTTTTTCATAAATTGAATCAGCAGAACCTTTTTCCCGTGTCCTAAGGCTCGAAAGGCAAGGCCCAGGGCTGCAGTAGTCTTGCCTTTGCCGCTACCGGTATAAATTTGCACCATTCCTCTTTGGTTGTTCTTTGACACATCTTTATCATACAAAATAAATCTCCGCCTGTCAACAAGAAAATCCCTCGGTTAATCTTAGTATGGGGCCGGACTATTTTCCCATTCCTACTCGCTGCACAACCTGAAAGATTTTACCTTCGGTTTGGATGGAAGGGGCGATGATGAGTTCGGTGTGGTGCATCTGTTTAATATCCTTGGCGCCTACGCTGCCCATAGAAGTTTGCAAGGCTCCCATTAGGTTTTGTGAGCCGTCATCAACTTTTGCCGGTCCGAAAAGTATCTCTTCCACGGTGCCGGCTACTCCTACTTTTATCCGTGTTCCCCGGGGAAGATTGAAATGCGGCGTAGCCATTCCCCAGTGGTAACCTTTGCCCGGAGCCTCGTAAGCCCTGGCAAAAGCCGAGCCTACCATTACTGCATCTGCCCCGCAAGCAAAGGCCTTGCAGATATCTCCGCCTGTGCGCATACCTCCATCGGTAATGATAGGGACATACTTTTTAGTCTTTTTGTAATAATCGTCTCTGGCGCTTGCCGCATCGCAGGTAGCGCTAACCTGCGGCACACCGATACCCAGGACTCCTCTTGTAGTGCAGGCTGCTCCCGGGCCGATACCGACTAATATGGCGCTGGCGCCTGTCTTCATCAATTCTTGTGTCATTTCATAAGTAACGCAATTACCTATAATTACGGGCATTTTAATCTTTTTACAGAACTTATGCAGGTCTAAGACTCTGTATTCACTGGAGATATGTTTTACGCTGCATACCGTTGATTGGACAATAAAGATGTCGCAGCCGGCTTCCTGGGCAATAGATGCAAATCTTTCTGCTTTTTGCGGGATGGCGCTGACTACTGCCGGAACATCTGCTTTTTTAATCTCTTCTATCCTCTTGGAAATAAGATTCTCTTTTATCGGCTCCACATAGATACTTTGCACAAGCTTGGTGGCTTCCTGCGGCGTTGCCTTAGCAATCATAGCCAGAACTTCATCAGGATTCTTATATCTTGTCTGCACCCCCTCTAAATTTAAGACGGCTATTGCGCCGAGCTTACCCATCTTAATGACGAACTCTACATCTACTACTCCGTCCATAGCCGCGGCCAATATCGGCACGTTGAATTTACGTCCGGCGATTGTCCAACTGGTGTCCACTTCTTTGGGATTTATGGTCACAGATCCCGGAACCAGAGCGACTTCATCAAATCCGTAACA
>CAZPSS010000156.1:2443-2911 GCA_964589565.1 uncultured Planctomycetia bacterium | reverse complement strand
CGGATAAAGCAGCAGGTATTCACAATTGCCACATTGGCTTCTGCAATCTCGAAAGAAACGGTAAAGCCCGCTTCTTTTAAATATCCAAGGATTACCTCTGCATCTACCAGATTCCTGGCGCAGCCGAGGCTCAGCATCCCTATCTTTGTCTTCAAAGATATGCTCCTAAACAATAAAGGTCGGGGGTTTCCCCCGACACTTATGATTTATGACTTATAACTTATGACTTACAACTTATGGCCAAAGTTATCTACCTTCAATGCCCTTCTGCGTAATCACCAGACTTCTCTTAACCTGCGCTCTTTTAAGGTCAATGCGCTTGCCGTTAATAAGCACCTCTATGGCCTCGGGTCTTCCTATGCGCAATTCTATTTTTTCCTCGGCCCGCCAGCGCTCACTCTTGCCTTTAGATAAAGTCTTCTCAAAAACGGCCCGCTCATCTGTCTTTACCCGCATCCAGCAGGTATC
>CAZPSS010000156.1:0-2433 GCA_964589565.1 uncultured Planctomycetia bacterium | reverse complement strand
AGGTATCCAGAGTTCTGACCTCCAGAATTAAATCTTTCGCTTTAACTTTAGCTACGGGCGCTACTTCTACCTCCGGCTCCGCCTTTTTTATTTGCGCTTTCTTATCGACAGTGGAAATATTCTTCATAACATAGCGGAAATAAAAGAGTAATCCAAAGGCCAGAAGAACAGCAAGGCCTATTCTCAGAATTAGAAAGAAATTAATCTGAGGAAAGAATTTGACCTTCTTCTCTAATGCGACTTCCGGCTGCGCCGGCGTTTCTACTTTCTGAGTATCAATATATTCTTTGAGTAATCTTTCGCCATCCAATCCTAAATACCGGGCGTAGGCCCTTAAGAATCCTTTTATATAGATAAAACTCAAGAAATTATGCGCCCTGTCCTGCTCCAGGGCCTCCAGGACACGGGGATATATTTTGGTCTGTTTGTAGACCTCATCCAGAGATGTGTTTTTCTCTAACCTTGCTTTTCTTAATTTTTCCCCTACGCTCTGCATAGAATCTTAAGACACCTTATCCTTCTCTGTCTCTATTAAAATCTCCCGCGGCCTGGAGCCGCGATAAGGGCCGACGATGCCTTCTTCCTCCATCATATCAATCAGACGCGCAGCCCGGGTGTAGCCCAGGCCCAATCTTCTCTGTAACATAGAGACAGAGGCCTGCTTTGTCTGCAAGATTACCTTTACTGCCTCCTCAAAAAGCTCGTCCTTTTCAAATCTCCTGGAAAAACCCGCCTTCTTCTCCTGCGCTTCCAGGAGTTCTTGATTATAAAGCGGGGATTTCTGCTTTTTGATAAAGTTTACTACCCTTTCTAACTCCCTGTCAAAAATCAGCGAGCCCTGTGCGCGTATGGGTTTATGTTGCCCTGGTCTTAAAAAGAGCAAATCTCCATTGCCTAAAAGTTTATCCGCGCCGTTCATATCCAGGACAGTGCGCGAATCAACGCGGGAGGCAACGCGAAATGAAATGCGGGCAGGGAAGTTTGCCTTGATTATGCCGGTAACCACATCCACCGACGGCCTTTGCGTAGCCAGAATCAAATGGATACCTACCGCCCGGGAAAGCTGGGCTAAGCGGGTTATAGCACCTTCTACCTGCTGTTGAACCACTGCCATCAAATCGGCCAACTCATCGATAATCACAACTATATAAGGCATCTTTTCTAGCAACTCGTCCTTAACTTCGCCGGCCTTCACCTTTTCATTATAGAGGTCAATGTTTCTTGCGCCTGCTTTAGCCAACAGCCTATAACGTCTATCCATCTCGCTCGCTACCCAACCTAACGCGCAAGATACCTTTTTGGCGTCGGTAAGCACAGGGCAAAGTAGATGGGGCAACTCATTAAACACGGCCAGCTCCACCATCTTGGGGTCAACCATAACAAACTTGAGCTCATCAGGCGTTGCATTAAAAAGGAGGCTGGTGATAATACTGTTCACGCAGACTGTTTTACCGGAACCGGTGGTGCCGGCAATTAAAAGATGGGGCATTTCCGCCAAATCCGCAACTAACGGCTGGCCGGAGATATCCTTGCCAAGGCTTAAGGTAAGCATGGATTGAGCGTGTTGAAATTCTGCTGTTTCTAATACCTCCTTAAGATAAACTATCGTGCTTTGAGTATTGGGGACCTCAACGCCTACGCGGGATTTCCCCGGAATAGGGGCAACAATGCGCACGCTGGAGGCCTTCATCGCCAGGGCGATATCGTCACTCAATTCTACAATCCGGTGAATCTTTACTCCCGGAGCAGGCTCTAATTCATATCTGGTAATCACCGGCCCCGGGCTTGCCTGAGTCACCCTGGTCTCTACGCCAAAATCCCGAAGCGTGCCTTCCAGTATGCGCGAGCTGGCCTGCAAATCATCCTTAATCTCTCTCTCTTTAAGCGGAGGAGGCGAATCTAATAAATCCAGCGTTGGGAGTTTATAATCAGTGCTAACCTCTTTCGCCAGGCGCTCCAAGGCTTTAACCGGCTTTTTCACAACGCCGGGCCTCATTATCCTGATCCCGGGCTGGGGTCCCTCTTTTCTCAGGGGCTTCTGCAGAAACCCCGTTTTCTCTGTCTCTATCTTTAAGGGCGGCTTTTTTGCCCTTAAAGCAGAGATAATTTTTTCTTTAGGCGCTAACCTTTTAAAGCTTAAGACAAAACGGAAGAATCCCTTTCCCAGCCACTTGAAAAGCGGTAAAATTAAAAACTCCGTAGAGACAAAGGAGGAAAGCCCTCCCAACCCTACGGCAATGATTAAAGAGCCGGCGCGCCCAAAATATTTAACTAAGAATCCGCCGATTAGCGTGCCGGCCAATCCTGCTCTTTGA
Organism: uncultured Planctomycetia bacterium; assembly: GCA_964589565.1. Lineage (GTDB taxonomy): Bacteria > Omnitrophota > Gorgyraeia > JAFGHF01 > JAFGHF01 > CAZPSS01. The sequence continues at coordinate 118 of CAZPSS010000156.1, read as the reverse complement.
AACTTAAGCTCTTCCTGCTGAAGGCCGAACAGGCCCAACAAGACTGCCAAAGACAAAAGCAAAATCACTGTGCCTAAAATCTTAATGTAAAGCTTGGGCGGGGGTTTTTCCAAAGACC
>CAZPSS010000155.1:0-3016 GCA_964589565.1 uncultured Planctomycetia bacterium | reverse complement strand
TCCTTCCTGCGGCCGTTATAAATAGATTCTGAGCTGTCTCCTTTACCTTAGGATAAAAAGCCGAAAGACTTACTACAGTAATCAGAGCTATCGCCACAAATACTAACAGATATTCTACAACTGCCTGCCCCTTGAGCTTGGGGCTTGGAGTTTGGAGTTTGGAGTTAGACATTTTCTTCTCAGCCATTGCTTCCCCTCACCTTAATCCGGCCACCACTCGTTTTCTAAAGACTGGACTGATTCCGACCCTGTCCTTGACTGAGTAGTAGAAGCCTGCGATGTAGTTAGGCCGGCATCCACTGTCTCCATAGTCGTGCTGGACGTTTCTGTAGTAAAGGATGACTCAACATAGCCGGGTGAGTACTGGCCGCCGATATCATCCGCCGAACTTCTTAGCCTTCCCTGGACGCCGCGTTTGACATAAACCTGCATCGCAATAAGTCCGCCCACAATCACAGCGATAAGGATGGCGTACTCTAAAGTGCTCTGGCCTGTTTTACTTCTTAGCCGCCTCATCTTTTTCACCTCCGTATTATTCAGTTTCGAGAATTTCCTGAGTTCCTGCCCGGGCGCTCTCTTCCTCTGTCTCTGTGCCTACGCCGCCGCCCAAACCCACTGTCGCTGTCCTCTTAGCCTGACTTGTAGTCTGGAAGTCTGAGCTGAGATAATAGGGTTCGTATTGCGCTGTCTTCTCAGCCAACTCATCTACCCCGTCTTTAAGCCTTCCCTGCAGGCCGCGTTTGACATAGGTCTGCATGGCAACGGCTGCGGCCACAATTAGGCCAATGAGGATGGCGTATTCCGCGGTATTTTGCGCTTTTTTATTAAATATCCACCTGAACATTTCTTTCACCTCGCTTAGTTAAATTTAATTAATAATCGATCTTGTTTACCTGCTCTTCCATCTCGCCTGCCGCATGTTCAAAGGAGGCCTGGACCTTCTGTTTTATCGTCGGCACAGCAAGCACTACGGCCGCGATGATTGCCGTTAAGACAACCACATACTCTAAGGTGCTCTGGCCCTCTCTATTCTTTAACAACCGCCTCATTTGTTTCACCTCCCTTAAATTGTCGTGTTGCCCTTTTCGCTTACTTCTTAAACTGTTTTTAAAATCCATTATTAAGTCGTCAAAATAAAGAAACCGCAACTCTGGCCAGGCTAACCTGCTGCCAAAATCACGGTCTTTAAAAAATATTTTTTCTTTCTGCCGCCTCATTTTCCGCCTCTTTAAATTAAAAAACCGGATTGCCTTTACTTTTACTTTCGGCAACCCGGCTATCCCGTAAATCGTGGGACCCGTGGTTTTGCGCTCCGCCTCCGCTAATACGTTTCCACCTTTAACTTCGGCAGATTGCCCTTTCGCGTAATCTCGGCTGAATGCACTATAAGTATAGCATATAGAGAAGGGCTTGGCAAGGGAGAAAAACTAACTTTTGTATCACCTAACACCCCTGGTAGGACCGTTTCTCAACTCAATCGGAGAACGGCCCCAAACTCAATCGGAGAAGTGTCCCCTGAGGGGATGTTACCCCGCTTTGGTTAAATCTTCGGCAGGCAATCCGGGCGTCCTTTTGCAGTCTTTTTTCACTAAAGGGCCGAAGAAATATCTCCTGGCAATTCTGCTTTATTTTTAGAAAGCCCTCCTGCCTGTAAAATTTTTCGCGCATAGATTCCAGGCTCTCCGCTTCATACTCCGACGGAAAAAAGCGGTTTAAGGCATAGCGATGAAGGTGCTCCAGGAAAAGTTGGAAGGCGTCTTCCGGCCTCTGCCTGTAACCCATTGCCGACAGAGGGCTCAACTCAGCGTGGCTGTGAGAGCGCGCAAGCACCTCTCCCTGCGCCTCATCCAGGAGGTCATAATAAGTCTCTTTTTTCTCGGCCGGCCAGCGCCAAAAATACTGTTCGGCAATCTTGCGGATATAGCGTTCTTCGCGGCGGGAGATGTTGGTAATCAAGGCTAAGCGCTCTTCCTTTCTCCTGACCAGCGCTGCTCTAAGTCCAATGTTTTTGGATAGTTGCGGATTAAAGAGGTTTATTTCTGCATCGGCCACGGCCATTGCCTCCTTTTCCGGCCCGATGAAATACTGCCGGAACCCTTTGACAATCCGGGTGCCCTGAAGCCGCGCATATTGCCAGGGGCTTAAGGGCGCAATAAAAAAACATTTTCGCCCCGGCTGAACCTTTTGCCAGGAGCCCAGCACGTTTGCGGATTTGTCCGCTATAACGATGCGGGAGATTGGCTCATCAGCGGCCTGTTCAAAACATTGAATCAGATTGAACATCTCCGCCGGTAAAAAGGTATAGCCCGGCGAGGTCTGGAGAATCAAAGGCTGCTGTGGAGAGGGAGACTGAAATACTCTCTTTATATAACCTGTTGCCTTATTTAGGGTTGCGCTAAAGAATCGGGGAATCTTGGCGTTTGGCCAGACTGTGCGGCACTGCCCATCAAGATAAAATGTCTGCTTACTAAAGTCTATGCGGACGGACAGGGCATCCGTGCACAGTTTTGCAACTTCTTTAATAACAGGGAGTAACAACTTTTGGTCGGCTAAAAACCGCAAATATTGGGCAATGCTTTCCTGGGACGGCATATCCTTTTGCCCGGTTAAATAGAGTAGTCCCTTGTGGTTGTAGCCGGCGATATCCTGGGCGGTTTTAAGCTCAAAGATAGGCGCATAAAGCAAAACGGCATTAATCTGTTGAGCGAGATTAAGCGCTTTTCTGGCTTGGGCGGACTCGCTGCGGGTCTTGAGCAGCCGGCTCGTCGCCGCCAAAAGCCCCATCTCCAGCTCCGCCCCTTTGAGGAAGAAACTGCCGGCGCAGTCCAGAAAGATACTGCGCGCAGGCCTTTCCTCAACGGGAGCAATGCGTTTGCGACCGCGGGGGCGGGCTTTGAGCTTGAGGGCACTGACGGTCCTGCTGATGGCCGAACGGGAAAGGCACACACCGTACTTGCGGGCAATATCCTGCGCCAATTCCCCGTATTTCAAGGCCGCACTACCCGTTATCTGAGCC
>CAZPSS010000154.1:0-3109 GCA_964589565.1 uncultured Planctomycetia bacterium | reverse complement strand
GTTAATTTTGATCTTGACATTTTACCGCATTACTTTTTAGCGCAAGCCTATCTCTTTTACCACTCTATCCAACTTCGCCGGTAAAACTTTTGGTTCTTTTATCGTCGCTATTGCCCGGTCCGGGTCTTTCAGGCCGTGGCCGGTCAGTACGCATACGATTCGTATTGCGTCGTGCGTATTGCGTATTGCGTTTTTGAAAAACCCTTGTTTGGCCAATTTTAATAAGCCGGCAACGGAGGCTGCGGATGCCGGCTCTACAAATATCCCTTCTTTTGCCGCCAAAAGTTTATAAGCAGAAATGATTTCTTTGTCTGAAACCATATCGATCAATCCGCCGGACTCATCCCGCGCGGCCTCGGCCTGCTTCCAGCTGGCGGGGTTGCCGATTTTTATGGCTGTTGCCAGAGTCTGCGGGTCTTTGATAACTTCCTGGCGGACAATAGGCGCTGCGCCTTCGGCCTGAAACCCGCACATCTTCGGCAATTTTTTGATTTTGCCTGCCTCTTTATACTCCTTATACCCCTTCCAATAAGCGGTGATATTTCCGGCGTTGCCCACGGGAATAAAGTGGTAATCGCAGGCTCCATCCAGGGCGTCGCAGACCTCAAAGGCGGCGGTCTTCTGCCCTTCGATTCTATTCGGATTGAGAGAATTGACCAGAGTAATCGGATAGTTTGCCGCAATCTCGCGCACCAGGCGCAGGCAGGCGTCAAAATTTCCGTCGATGGCGATAACTTTTGCTCCGTGGATTAAGGCCTGGGCCAGTTTTCCCAAAGCAATCGCTCCTTTGGGAATGAGGACGACGCACTGCATCCCCGCGCAACCGGCATAGGCAGCCGCGGAGGCAGAGGTATTGCCCGTAGAGGCGCAAATTACGGCCCGGGCGCCCTCCTCTTTCGCCTTGGAAACAGCGACAGTCATCCCTCTATCCTTGAAAGAGCCGGTGGGATTTAAACCTTCATATTTAAGATAGACCTGCGCGTTTTCTCCGACCGCCTTGCTTAACGATTTGGCCGGAAGAAGAGGAGTATTGCCCTCCTGCAAAGTGATTACGGGGGTGGCTGCCGTAACAGGCAGGTAGTCCCTGTATCTTTTAATTACGCCTTGATAGGTCATAGCTGCTCCACTCTTATAGCCACGCTTTTTCTTTTTATAGTCTGCAGCCGGTCTATCTTTTTCAAAGCCAGGCGTAAAGAGCGCTCGCTGGCCCCGTGAGTCATCATCACGATAGGCACAATTTTCGCCCGCTTTCTTTCCTTCTGGGAGACGCTGGCGATGCTGATTTTGTGCTGGCCTAGAATCCCGGAAATCCTGGCCAGGACCCCCGGCCGGTCAATCGCCATAAAGCGGATATAATAGCGGGATATAATCTCTTCAATCCTGCGGATTCTGTGGATATTAGTTTTGTAAACGAATTGGGGTTTGCAGGCCTGCGCATCTTGTTTGGAAGCGTAAACCAAATCGGCAATATCGCTGACCACGGCGCTGGCCGTGGGAAACCTGCCTGCGCCTTCACCGTAAAAGACCTGAACGCCGACTAAATCTCCGCTTACGTAAATGGCGTTATAAATACCGTTCACGGAAGACAAAAGGTGCTCCCGGGAAATTAGTGTCGGCTGAACTCTCAGTTCTAATTCATCCTTTTCACATTTAGCGATGGCTAGAAGTTTAATCGCATATCCCAACTCCTGGGCATACTTGATATCATTTAAAGAGACGTCGGTAATGCCTTCTATATAAACTTTATTCAGAGGCACCCATCTGCCGAATCCCAGGGCTACAAGGATTACTAACTTATGCGCAGAATCTTTCCCTTTGAGGTCTAAAAACGGCCTCTTTTCCGCATAACCTAAGCGGTGGGCAACTTTTAGCGCCCGGCGAAAGTCCCAATTTTCTTGAGCCATCTGCGATAGAATATAATTAGAAGTGCCGTTTACGATTCCGTATATCTTTTGCAGGCGATTGGAAATCAAGCTTTCGCGCAAAGACTTGACTATCGGAATGCCCCCGCCCACACTTGCCTCGAAGCAAACCCGGCGGGAATTCTTTTTCGCTACTTTAAAGATTTCTTCCGCGCATTCGGCTAAAAGCGCTTTGTTAGCGGTAACCACGTGCTTTTTGTTCTTTAAGGCCTGGATGATTATCTCTTTAGCCGGATGTATCCCCCCGATCAATTCCACTACAATCTTTATCTGGGGGTCCTCTAAAATCTCTTTTACGTCGCTGGTCAAAAGCGCGGGGCTTACCTGGACGATTCTTTTGTGCCGCAGATTAATATCGCAAATCTTTTTCAAATGGATTCTTACGCCCAATTTCTTCTCCAGAAGACTTGCGCGGTCTTTCAAAATCTTTACCACACCGCTGCCGACGGTGCCGAAACCGACCAGACCGATATCTATTCTCTGCATTTCTTCTTCTCCATAAGTTCTGGCTTCACTTGAGAAACAATTGGACAAATCTTTTTAATGAGGCTCTTCTCTCTTCTCCGAGATTGACAAATTCCACTCTAATTCCATAAATAAAGCCTTTCTTAATCTCTTCGCAGCCCGCCACTCGACCTTCAAGGCCAATAGATTCTCTTTCTGAAGGAAGCTGCAGTTTGAGCTCTAAAATGGCCTGCGCAAAGATTGGCTGGCTGGCGGTAAAAAAGATCCCTTTTTCGGCCAAGTCTCTCGTCCGGGTTGAATCTATGGGCGGCTTTCGCAGCAACTGAAATTCTCCGGTATGGGGCACATCTTTAATCCTATACTGGACTATAACCTCTCTCTTTACCCGCGGAGCTCGCCTTTTCTCTTGCCCTTCTCCGTTTTTCATCTCCTAAGGTTCCTTTTCATAACCCCTTTTTGGGTTCAAGGGGTTATGTTGATCGGGACGGCCGGACTCGAACCGGCGACCCCTTGAACCCCATTCAAGTGCGCTGCCAAACTGCGCCACGTCCCGATGCTTTATTCTGCTTTCTTCTGCCTGAGCATTAACTCGTTGACCGCAGTTTTTGGGTCTTTATTTTCGTATAGCACTGCGTAAATTTGAGCGGTTATGGGCATCTCTACTTTGTGTTTTTCGGCCAGCATAAAGGCAGATTTAGCCGTCCTCACTCCCTCAGCGACCA
>CAZPSS010000153.1:0-3127 GCA_964589565.1 uncultured Planctomycetia bacterium | reverse complement strand
CTCCTAGAGCTCCCGGAGATTATGCTGGAGCCCGTAGAAATAAACCTGGACTGGCTGGCCCCCCCCGCACCGCGGCGGATGATACTGGGTCAGGGGAAGGACTTAAACGAATATTATTTATCAATGCGAGAAGGTAAAGGGCAAATTAAGAATGATGAAAAACAGAAAGATTGATAAAAAATTTACTCCCTCTGGAAATATCGTTCTATATCCAGGGGACTGCATTAATTTTTTGAAAACTGTGCCGGATAATACTTTTCAACTTGTCGTTACGTCCCCCCCCTATAACATCGGGAAGGAATATGAAAGACGGCTGAAGCTGGAAGCCTACCTTGACCAACAAGCCGCCGTCATCCGCGAATGCGTCCGCTGTCTCTCTCCGCATGGAAGTATCTGCTGGCAAGTGGGTAACTACGTAGATAACGGGACAATAATTCCCCTTGATGCTGTCCTTTATTCAATATTCGATGGGTTGGGACTGAAGATGAGAAACCGGGTAATCTGGCATTTTGAACATGGTCTACATTGTAGCCGCCGGTTTTCCGGGCGCTATGAGACAATTATTTGGTTTACTAAAACGGATGAATATGTCTTTAACTTGGACCAAGTGCGGGTCCCTCAAAAATATCCAGGGAAAAAACATTTTAAAGGGCCAAAAGCTGGCGAATATTCCAGCAATCCTTTGGGGAAGAATCCCGGTGATTTATGGATAATTCCAAACGTAAAAAGTAATCACGTAGAGAAGACTGAACATCCATGTCAATTTCCAGTCGAATTAATTGAACGGCTTGTTCTTTCAATGACTAATGAAGGAGACTGGGTGTTTGACCCTTTCGGGGGGACGGGGACGTCGATTATCGCCGCAATTCGCCATAAGCGGAAAGGCGCTGGCTCCGAGATTCTCCCACGATATGTTAAACTTGCAACCGAGAGAATAAGACTTGAACTTGCCGGTAAATTAAGGACCAGGCCCATGAATAAGCCTGTATATGACCCCGTTGAGGCAGGGAACAGCTTGAGAAACTCGCCGTGGAATATCTCTGTAGATAATCAGCCGCCATCATTCAAAAAGCCAGTTGAGGAGGAGGAGAAACCTAATGAAAATAATTGAAACATATTCTCATCTGAACGGCCTTGAGTTCCTTCTTGTTCATCAGCCTTCTCTATGGAAGGAAATCCAATCTGTTGTCCGGGCAGTTGACGCCGAAAAGTGCAAAACAAAGGTGTCGAAAGAAAAGACGATGAAGGGCAAATTGCTCTACAGCCCTATTGATATGAATAATGCCTTTAAAGAACTGCTACGGGCAAAAGACTGGAAGGAAAGCCGTGTAAGTTATTGGGTAACAAAAAGTGTAAAACTAATCCGGAAGACCCTGACCTTGAAACCCGACGAGCAGAAGAAAGAAATTGCCGCGGCAGGGGACGCGCCCATCTTCAGCTACAATCAAACCGATTTTGTTAAGAACCGGGCCGCCGTAGAGGTCCAATTTGGGAAATATGCGTTTGTTGCGTATGACTTATTTGTTAAACATCTTGCTTTTTATATCGGGGATTTTATTGATGTCGGTATTGAAATTCTCCCTATGAAAAGCCTTCAATCGCAAATGAGTTCTGGGGTCGCATACTATGAGGGGGAACTATATAACGTCGTCCGACAGGGACGCGGAGTTCCAGCGGTCCCGTTGATTATCATCGGGCTTTCAGCCTAATTCATGGACAAGCCAACAGAATACAGGAAAATTGAGGCGCTAGGGGCCGGGGGCCAGCGGTAACGGCCCGTTCTATCACCCACTAACACCTTCCTGTCAACTACCGCCCCCCGCGCCCGCGGTAACAGCAGCCTGCTGTCGGGGGTCGTTTGGCTGTATTACTGTCTATTTTCTTGTCGCTGCTGTCGCTGCTGGACTGCCCGCTTTCTGGCCCCCGCGCCTGCACCTGCTCTATGGGTGGATTCACCAGTATAGCTGGTGGGCTTTATTTCTATCGACAACGAAAAAAGCCGCAGCCCTTTTTTATCGTGTTACAAAACCCCCCTTTTTATGGACTCCGAAAACTCCGGAAAATGGAGTTTTCCGGCACGGTAAAAAGAGGCGGTGAACATAAGGTTTAATAAGGTTGTCATTACTCTGAAATGGTAAACCTGCGTACAACCTGCGTACAACCGCTTCCCCCTGTTGCCGTAATTATTTTATTGAACACTTGAGGCGCCATAAAAAGGGGCGCGAACAGCCCTGGCATGCAGCGGCGAAAACCTGACAAAACCTGACATCCAAGAAGAAATAAACATGGATCTGAAAGTTAACTTTAGTTAACATCTTGCCGGGTGAATTATTTGATCTGAATGTCAAGTTTTGTCAAGTCCCACCGAATGAGAAAAACCACGGCCGGATCTCGTCTCCTACATTGAGGCATCCACTCCGCGCCATTGCCGACTGTGGCAGATCCAGCGGCCGTTCATCATCCAGGAGTTGCTGGACACGATTTTGAATACTAAGTTTTACTAAGAGCTGAGTACCCTGTTCATTCGCCGTCTTTTTGCTATACCCCGCTCTGATAGCCGCCTGTGTAGCGTTCAGGTCAACGAGATATTCCTTGCAGAACATCTCTTGTTTCGGAGTCAGCTTGTCGTTCATCATCCCGGAGGGCTGGCCCGCGACGGCGGCCCTCATTGCCTCACCCTTTCGGAGATGGAAAAACACCCTACCACCACACCTTAAAATAGCCATAAAGCGCGCTGAGAGGCCCGTAGAGCGACGATCTCCACCGGGGAAAGGGAAAGGCACGGCCCCGCTTCCGCGTCTCCGCATTTTAACCCCGCAGCTCCCGCCGTATTTCTGCGTTATTTACGCGTGATCCGTCGGCCCTCATTGCCTCCCCCTGCACTGTTTTCGTTAGTTATTTTAACTGTACCAGGCCACCCGGCAAAGAGTAGGAAAGTATGAATCTAAACCGTCAACTTTCGTTTGCATAGTAGGGAGGAGCGATAGCGATGAGGAGATTCACCGAAAGGCGGCGATTTTCACGCGCTGCGGGCGCCGTCGCGACCAAATACTTTAAATCTCTCCCTTAACTTCTCTAATCGTCTCGGTTCGCCTCCGGCTCCCTCCCCTACCATGCAAAGGATTAT
>CAZPSS010000152.1:0-3147 GCA_964589565.1 uncultured Planctomycetia bacterium | reverse complement strand
ATTTTTTAGTTCAGGCATACTATTTTACTTGTATATCGCCATTAAAATCTGACATCTTGATTTAGCGTTCTAAAAATGAACGATATTATTTTATACCTCTATTACCTCTATGTCAAGGGAATGTTGGAGAATTGTTGCAGTTGCTTTACTGAGGGCTGTAGGCTGGTTTTAGCTTAGAATAACGTGTAAATAAAGGGGGCAATTGCAGAGCTTTCTGTAAAAATAATCAAGGCGCCTAAGAGCAGCAAGAGAATGACAATTGGCAATAACCACCATTTTTTGCGTACTTTTAAGAATTGCCAGAACTCCTTAATGATTGATAACTTGCTCATAAATCACCTTTCTTACGTCATTATTGCCAAGATGCCAAAGCAAACCCAAAAAGAGATTGCTTCGTCGCTATCGCTCCTCGCAATGACATCTGGGTCTACCTGTGCAATCAAAATTGGTTTTCATAACTTCTTTTATCAAACTTGGCAGGTTCCCTGGCAATCCAGTAACTATCCTCATTTGTATCGAATTTTGTATCTAAAAGGCTCTTGCCCAGCATCTTTACTAATATCCCAATCGGCGTAACCACAAGATAAAATAAAAGACTCAAAATTACTCTTGTCATAACCCAGCCAATGGAAACAGCCAGGGTCATCCATATTTTTTGAATAGGCTTAAGTAGTATAGGTGAAGTCAAACCTAAGAAAAGAAGCATAAAGGAGAGAATCAGAAAATAGGGGTAATAATCTCTCTGGCGCAAGAAAAACAGTCCTCCTAAGAGCCCCAAAATAATACCGACCGTTAGGCCAAATTGTCGAACTTCTCTTTTGCCGCTTTTGATATTTCTAATTTCTTCGATTATCATTATGTTATTTCTCAAATGAGGAGATTGCTTCGCTTCGCTCGCAATGACGGCAAGCGGAATTACTAATCCAGTTCAAATTCTTTAAGCCAGTTGATGTCTTTGCCCAATGGTTTTTGTTCTTTCTTCTCAAGCAAAAAGTTACCCATAATGAGATAATCCATATTGGTGCGCATAAAACAGGTGTAGGCGTCCTCAGGGGTGCAAACAATGGGTTCACCGCGGACATTGAAGGAAGTATTAATAATTATAGGGCAGCCGGTTTTTTGCGCAAATCTTTCGAGCATCCGGTAATATAAGGGGTTATCGTCCTTGTCCACAGTCTGTATTCGAGCCGTATAATCCACATGAGTAACTGCGGGGATGTTTGAGCGCACAACCTGCAATCTATCAAGCCCAAAGAGTTCCTTTTCTTCACTGGTCAATTGTTTGCGAATTTCTTTCTTCACCGGAGCTACCAACAACATATAAGGACTCTCTCTGTCTAAGTCAAAGAAATCAGAAACCCTCTCTCTTATTACTGAAGGGGCAAATGGCCGGAAACTCTCGCGAAATTTTATCTTCAGATTCATTATCTCCTGCATTTTGGGTGAACGCGCATCGCCAATAATTGAGCGGCTTCCTAAGGCTCTTGGTCCAAATTCCATTCGACCATGAAACCAGCCAATCACCTTTTGTTCAGCAATCAAATCAGCAATCCTCTCCGGAACCTCTTCATCGCTAAGTTCTACATAAGGTATATTGTTCCTTTTTAGATAGTTAGATATATAACCATTCTTAAACTCCGGCCCTAATAATGAACCTTGCTGAAAGTCTTTCTTGTCATTGGCAATTCTTTTATTTTCTAAATATTGGTACCAGACAAATAAGGCTGCTCCTAATGCCCCTCCGGCATCACCGGCAGCAGGCTGTATCCATAAATCTTGAAAAGGTCCCTCCCGCAAAATCCTGCCATTACCCACACAATTCAAGGCTACACCGCCAGCCAGACAGAGATTTTTCTGTCCCGTCTTTTTGTAAACGAATCGGGCCATGCGCAGCATTACCTCTTCGGTCACTTCCTGCGCAGAACGGGCTAAATCCATATCTCTTTGAGTTAAATGAGATTCGGGTTTTCGGGCCGGGCCGCCAAACAGTCTCTCAAATTTTCCATTGGTCATCTTTAAGCCTGCGCAATAACCAAAATACTTCTTATTTAACTTAAAAGAACCGTCCTCTTTTAAATCTATAAGTTCGGAAAGAATCAAGTCCTTGTACTTCGGTTCACCGTAAGGCGCCAGCCCCATCAATTTATATTCACCCGAATTGACTTTGAAGCCGGTGTAATATGTAAAAGTCGAATACAAAAGGCCTAAAGAATGAGGAAAATGAATTTCAGCGAGAATCTGGATCTTGTTGTCTTTACCCACTCCATAGCTTGCTGTTGTCCACTCACCAACTCCGTCTAAGGTCAAAAAAGCAGCTTCACGATATGGGGATGGAAAAAATGCAGATGCAGCATGAGACTGGTGGTGTTCAGGAAAGACAATTTTTCCTGCAAAATCGAGTTCTTTGCGGATTAAGTCTTTTATCCAGAGTTTCTGCTTTATCCACAAAGGTATTGCTTTGATAAAAGAGCGGATTCCCCAAGGAGCATAAGTCAAATAAGTCGCCAGTATCCGCTCAAACTTAATAAAGGGCTTGTCGTAAAAAGCAATAAAATCTAAATCCTTGCCCTTAAGTCCGCTATCTTGTAAACAGTAATTAATAGCGTTCTTGGGAAAAGAGAAATCGTGTTTTTTGCGAGTAAAGCGTTCTTCTTGAGCAGCAGAAACTATCTTTCCGTCTTGAACAAGACAGGCAGCGCTATCGTGGTAAAATGCGGAAATACCTAAAATGTTCATCAAAAACCTGCCTCTTCTAACTTCTTTTTTGCGGTATCAAAAGCGCTTATAACCTTTTCTTTTACAAAATTATAAATCTTTTTTGCCTCTTCTTCTGAATACACATGGGTAGTTTTGTTCCGGGCATCAATAATTTCTACAAAGAGTTGCTCATCTTCTATCAAACCCGATTTAAAGGCAAATTGGAAACAGGCCTTAGGGCTAAAATAATCTAATTTTTGTAAGCGTGCTATTTTCTTATAAGTTTTCCATAAAAGCTCATAGGTAAATTCGAAACGTTTGATGACAGCATCGCGTTTTATATCAGTTTCCTGTTTTAGATTGACTGCTTCTTTTAATCTGCAATGAGCTTCTGCAAATTGTCTAAATAGGCTTTGGATTTCTTCGTTTGATGCCATATCTCTACCTCCT
>CAZPSS010000151.1:0-3153 GCA_964589565.1 uncultured Planctomycetia bacterium | reverse complement strand
ATTCCTCGAAGGTTAAGTCCAACATTAGCCTTCTGTAATTGGAAACCACAATGGCTAAAAAGGTTAAGCTTTTCGATTTATCTCTCGATTCTTCATCCAAATTTAGCATAAAATAGCGCAAAGTAAAAAATCCCGTTAGGGGATCTTTTATGGCTAAGACTCTTAATTTATTCCTCATATACACTAAGTAGCTATATTTATAACTAGTCGAGACTATGTAAGAACAGAGGCTTAGGAAAAAGATGCTAAAGTAATCTCCCTGGATGTCTTTTGACCTTAAATAAAGTAAAGCCGCAAAAAGAGCCCCTAAAAGGGAAAGGGTAAGAAACGAAGAAAGCCCGAAACTCAAATTTTTATTAATAAGCAGGATTAAAGCTCCTAAGATTAGAATAATAAAAAAGGACTGCCAGCGGGAAAGCTCGTGAATAAATCTCTCATTCAAGAACATTGTTAAAGAATTTGCGATTACGGCCACTCCGGGGGAAATTCCTAAAGGGGTAAAATATTCATCGTGGATTAAAGGGTCGGTAGCCCCGACTAATACTATTTTATCTTTAAATACGCGCGCATTGACTTTTTTGTCTAACACTAAATATGCGGGATACGTATAAAAATGGCTGGGATGAACTAAATAATTAAGAGGGGTAATTCCTCTCTTGGAGGGAATGAAAAGCTTATCTCCCAGAAAAAGGCCCCTTTCTGTATCCAGTTTGATTTCTCTATGAGAGAGAGTTAAATAATTAGCGATTAACTCTATGTCTATAGAAAAATCGATGCTGCCCTCTCTGTCAACATAAAAGGTCCTTGTATTTCTTAAGATTTTGCTCTCATCTACCGGCTTATTTATAAAGCCGCTCGCTCCTGCCGCTTCCCTGAAAGCCGGCAAGGGCAAATCCTTTTCATCTTTGCCTAATTTATAGCCTAAAATAATGCCGGGGTGGGTTTTTAAAGCCGCGGCTAATTCTTCATCTTCGTCCTCCCGGGACTTTCCGGAAAAGATGATATCCAGGCCGATAACCTTGGGAGAAAAAGAGGCGATATTGCGGATTAATCGGGCGCTTGTGCTTCTTGGCCATGGCCATTTCAGGTTAAGCTGGCGGCGGGAGGCTTCATCAATAGCAACGATTACTATTTCCTTCGCTGCCTGCGCAGGGGAAGGAAAAAGATAAAATGACTGAGCGTTAAAGTAGTCCTGGGTTTTGCGGCGGGTAAGAGCAAAGAAGTTACAGGCAAAAGTCAGATACCAAAAAACAATGAGAATCCAGATTATAAAAGGATGATAAAAATCCTTTTCTCTAAAAGATTTCAGCATTAATCCTTTTAATGGTTGCTGTCTTTATTTCATTTCTTTGGTGTTTTTGCCTTCGGCGGTTTCTATCTCGCTGTCCTTTGTAATTGTCTGAGCAATTGCTGTTAGGCCGAAATCCTGTATATGGCGGGGAGCAAGAGAAGCAAAAGTGTCAGCATCACAATCACCGACTATAGCTGTATCTGAAGGCACATTCTCCCATCTTAGCCCCAGTAAGGCTTGATTTATCCCGTAAGAAATTCCTCCGGGAGGGGGCGTGTGGTCAGCAGGGCAGATAAATATCTGGGGGTCTATTCCGCGCTTTTGCATTTCATCCGGGTCCATTAAATCATTCAGATGCGCAATCTGCGCATAAGCTGGCCTGGGAGAATTTAATTTGACGAAAAAGTAAGAGAATTTTGTCTGCCAGTCTCTTTCCTCCGCTGCCCTGGCATAAGCTTTTTCAAGGTGCTCTAACTTCAACTGCCCTAAGGTGGCCGGTAAAACATCGTTTTCTATGGCATATATCTCCACTGCGCTCTTTAAAACCGCCAAATTGCCGGCGCAAACTTTCTGATACGCATTATCCAATACCTGCTTATAGGTAGCCATACCCACGGTGGCAAGAATAAGGATAACTATTACCGTAATCATTACCTCTGCTAAAGTAAAACCCTTTTTCATTCTTTGTTTCTCCTTTCTTTATCGGACAAGAAACCTGTTTTTCACTTTTTTAGCCCGGAAAAACCGCCGGGTAAATTCTTTTGCCGCTGCGTGGTCAAACTTCCGGCAGGAGAAAATATTGATGTAGGCCCTGCCCCATAAATCCGAGAAATGGCCGGTGATGGAGCTTGTTTCGATTAACTGCACCAGGGAATACCCTTTTGTGTAGGCCTTCTTTTTGCCAAAATAGGGAAGCAGGGTCTTCCCGTACTTTTTCATCCTTATTATCCTGCACAGCTTATCTACATATTCCTGAAGTTTCCTTTTGGAACTAAGGAGCTTCCTCTCGCATCCATCAAGGTCTATAACCAACTCGTAACCGTAAATCTTTTTTGTCATTCTATGTTACTCCGCAGATAGTTAGGCAGTTGTCTGCTTGCAAAATGAATGTCCGGATTATAATATTTCGTTTTTAGCTTGAGCTTCTTATACCTGTTTCGGAGCTTTTCATAAGAGATGGAGCCGGGATTAATTTTCCTGGAAGCGATAATAAAACTAAAAAAACCGCCGATATAAGTGGGGATAGCCGCAAGCTGCACTGATACATAGGGAAATACCTCCTTCATAAGCCTGTAATTCTGCCTTATTTCCTGCGGCTGTAAGAAGGTGGAGCCGGTCTGCCTGATAAGCATCCCTTTATCCGTAAGCACAGAAGATATATCCCGGTAAAATTTTTTAGAAAACAGCGCTTTTGCCGCCCCGACCGGGTCAGGCGAGTCCACAATAACTATGTCAAACCTCTCTTTTGTCCGGCGGACAAACTCCGCCCCATCGGCAATAATTATCTCTACCTTTTTATTTTTGGCGAAGGCGCCATTGCTTATGGAAGGAAGATATTTTTGAGAGGTGCGGATTACTGCATCGTCAATCTCTACGAGGTAAACCTTCTCTATCTTATATTTCAAGACCTCCCGTAAGACCCCGCCGTCGCCTGCGCCGATAACCAGGACCTTGCGCGGACGGGAACAGGTTAAAAGAAGGGGGTGAGTGAGCATCTCATGGTAAATAAACTCGTCTTTCTCGGTAGTCTGCACGGTCCCGTCTAAAGTGAGGGTATTGCCGAAGCGGCAGGTGTTGTATATCTTTAAATCCTGATAGGGCGTCTTTTTCTTATAAATGAGTTTCCCTTTAATTCCTATCCT
>CAZPSS010000150.1:0-3165 GCA_964589565.1 uncultured Planctomycetia bacterium | reverse complement strand
ACCGCTGTCTCACTGCCGGGTACAATCGGTACGCCGATTTTAGCCATAGTTGCTTTTGCCTGCAGTTTATCGCCCATTAATCTCATCGGTTCCGGATTGGGCCCGATAAAGGTAATATTGCAAGACTGGCAGACTTCCGCAAAGTGGGCATTTTCGGCCAGAAAACCATAGCCGGGATGGATAGCTTCCACATCGGCAATTTCAGCCGCGCTAATAATGTTGGGAATACTCAGATAGCTTTGGCTGGGCGCGGCTTTGCCGATACAAATAGCTTCATCGGCAAAACGCACATGTAAAGAGTCAATATCGGGTTCAGAGTAAACCGCAACGGTGCGCACTCCCAACTCCTTACAGGCGCGGATAATCCGCAAGGCTATTTCTCCCCGATTGGCAATTAGTATCTTAGAAAACATTCTAAAATCCAAGTTTCACAAGTCAGAGGTCTTCTGTTAATTAAAGACGCTCTATGCGGAATAAGGCCTGTCCGAATTCCACGGGACTGCCGTTCTCTATCAAGATTTCCCTTATCCTGCCTTTGACTTCCGCTTTTATTTCATTCATTAATTTCATCGCTTCAATAATACAAATTACCTCTCCCGGCTGAACTTCACTGCCTATATCTACAAAGGGCGCGCTTTCCGGAGAAGAGGCGCGGTAAAAGGTGCCCACCATAGGCGACTTTATTTCTGTTAAGCCTTGCTCTTCAAGAACAGGCCTTCCTTCTTTCGCAGCTTCTGCTGCTGCGGCAGGCGCCTGGGAGGCAGTGATAATTTGCTGCACCTGCCCCGAATCCTTCTTAAGCCTGACCTTTAACCCGTCTCTTTCCAGCTCTAACTCCACCAGCTCGTTCTCATTCATCAAGCTAATCATCTCTTTTATTTCTTTTAGGTTCATTTTGCCCTCCGACCTGCATAGCGCCCTGAGCGAGTGTCTATCTTGATTACATCGCCTTTGTTGACAAATAAAGGCACGGAAATTTCAGCGCCGGTTTCCAGGCAAGCCTTTTTCTCGGCAGCCTTGACGGTATCTGCGCGCAATCCCGGCTCTGTATGCTGGACTTTCAATTCTACAAAAGTAGGCAAGTTGATGTCTATAATCGCCCCATCGCATAGGGCTATCGAAAGCACCATATTCTCTTTAAGGAATTTTACTTTATCGTCTATATCCTGCCGGGACAATTCCAATTCTTCAAAATTCTTCTGGTCCATAAAATGGAGAGAACCGCCCTGGCGATACAAAAATTGCATTTTCTTTTCTTCTATAAAGGCCTGCTCGAGCTTCTCTCCGGAGCGAAATGTCTTGTCGATAATATTGCCGGATTTTAAATTCCTGAATTTAGTGCGCACAAATGCCCCGCCCTTGCCGGGCTTGACGTGCTGAAAGCTAACGATGGAATAAATCCCGCCATTAAGCATAACCGTCATTCCGTTTTTAAACTGGTTTGTGGAAATCATTTGGTGAGCACCTCGCAACCCGCTTTGGTAACCAGGACCATATCCTCTACTCTTACTCCACCCATACCCGGAATATAAACCCCTGGTTCCACGGTAAAGACCATTCCCGCTTTTAAGGTCTGTCGATTTTCCGGAGAAATGGAGGGGTTCTCATGGACTTCTCTTCCTATGCCATGTCCTAAGGCGTGTCCGAAGAAAGCGCCCAAGCCTTCTTTGGTAATATATTGGCGGGCAATTTTGTCAATTTGACAAATCTTCTCGCCCGCTCTTATAGCTTTAATCGCAAGCTCTTGTGCCCGAAGGACTATTTCATAAATCCGCTTAATTTTAGGGCTTATTTTACCTAAAAAGACCATCCTTGTCAAGTCGGAATTGTAGCCATGGATGCGGCATCCCAGGTCCAACAAAACAGTTTCATTGTCTTTGATAGTCCGGAGGGATGCAGAGGCATGGGGCATAGAGCTTCTTTTTCCTGAAGCGACAATAATATCAAATGAGCGGCCTTTAGCATTATATTTTCGCATAAAATGCTCAAGTTCCCCGGCTATCTCTACTTCTTTTCTGCCCGGCTTGATTATACTTCGAGCGAAACGGAAAGTGCCGACAGCCAGATGCGCCGCCTTTTTTAAGAGTTTTATTTCCCGGCCGCTCTTTATTGTCCTTAACTGCTCTACAATATCGCCAGTAGCCACAAGTTTAACAGGCCTCAGGGCCTGTCTTAACTTACCATAAAATTGATAAGATAGAGAGCGGCTTTCAAAACCCAGTCTTTTTAATTTCAATTTTTTAACTAAACGAAGAATACTTTCTTCTAAAGGCCGGAATTTTTGACGTTGCCGGATTTGGAAGGCTCTTGTTTCTTCAGCAGCCTGCTCTTTAAATCTAAAGTCAGTGAGCAAAATCTTCTTCGCAGGCGTAATTAAAAGCTGGCCTTCTCCTTTAAAGCCGCTGAGATAGGCTATATTTGCTCCTTTGGTTATTAAAAGGGCATCGAGGTTATGCCTTAAAAGTTCCTGGCGTAATTTATTTATTGCTGTCTTGCTCATTTTAATGAGCCCCTACCGTTTTGCTTCGCTTTTGCTACGCAAAACGAAGCAGTAGGGGCGAATTAATCCCCCCTGCTTTGTTTTCGGACCTGTCCCTGCGTTTAGATTTGCATTGGCAAATCTGCAGGGAGAAAACAAGGGGGGATAAACTCCATAACTTATGTCCTTGCTAACTTTATCGCTGCCTGAAGACCCAATAGATAACTATCTATACCGAATCCGCAAATCTGCCCTTCTGCCACAGGAGCAATTAGAGAAGTGTGCCTGAACTGCTCGCGGGCATAAATGTTTGAGAGATGGACCTCCACAGCCGGTAAATTTACCGCGCCGATTGCGTCGCGAATAGCCACGCTGGTATGGGTATAGGCGGCAGGATTAATCAAAAGGGCATCGAATTTCCCCGCAGCTGTTCCGACAGCATCTACAATCTCACCTTCATGATTAGATTGCAGAAACTCTATCTCTATATTTTCTTTTTCTGCTAATTTCTTAAGCTGCCTATTGATTTCATCCAGGCTAAAGGCGCCGTAGATTTCGGGCTGGCGCCTGCCCAGTAAATCTAAATTAGGCCCGTGGATAACCAGTATCCTTGCCATCTTACCTCCTATTTTTCTGCTTCTTCAATCAGCATAATGGGAATGCCGTCGCGAATCGGGTATTTGCGC
>CAZPSS010000149.1:0-3191 GCA_964589565.1 uncultured Planctomycetia bacterium | reverse complement strand
TGCTGGAGGCAGTGGGAGATGATCCCAACAGGCCCGACCTTTTAGGCACGCCCCAAAGGGTAGCCGATATGTATGAAGAAGTCTTAAGCGGCATCAACAAGGACCCGGGCAAGGAGCTGGAAATTCTTTTATCCGAAGGCCACGACGAAATAGTTCTATTGAAAAATATTCCGTTGTACAGTATCTGCGAACACCATCTCGCTCCCTTTATCGGCCGTGCCCATGTGGCTTATGTGCCTCAGGGAAACAGAGTAACGGGCTTGAGCAAACTTGCCAGGGTTGTCGACATATTAGCTAAACGTTTGCAGGTTCAGGAGAGGCTAACAACTCAGATAGCTAATGTGATTATGAAAAAGCTTAAGCCGAAAGGTGTAATGGTAGTCATTGAGGCAGAGCATCTTTGCCTATCAATGCGGGGAGTGAAAAAACCGGGAGCTACAACTGTAACCAGCGCGGTCAGAGGCATTTTCAGAGATAACTCCAAAACCAGAGCCGAGACACTTGCCCTTATTAAATCTTAGAGAAAAGCTCGTCATTGCGAGCCCCGGAGGGGCGAAGCAATCTCAATCCAGAGATTGCTTCGTCGCTATCGCTCCTCGCAATGACATTGATTAGATATGGAAGATAGGAAAATAATTACTCAAGTTGGTTCCTTACCGTACGAAGATGCGGGCCAGGCCGTAGCGTATAGCCTTAAGCACGATATCCCTTTTTTGCCGGAACTTCCCAAAAGAGGAGATGCGATGTTAAACTACGTTAAGCATCCTGGAAAATTGAGCTGCCTTGAGGAATTTAAAAAACATAAATTTGAAACAGTAAAAATCCAATGCGTTGGCCCGGCAACCTTGATGCTTAGCGGATACAAACAAGATGAAAGTATGCTGAGGATTGTTGAACATATAGGCGCAATTATGGATGGTTTGCAGGCAAACGATGTAGTACTTTTTCTGGATGAGCCTGCTTTGGGCCAGTCCGGCGTCAATTATGTAGAATTGTGGCAGGCGCTATTTTCGGGCCTCAATGTAACATCGGGAGTGCACACCTGCGGAAATATGGATTGGGATATATTATTTAGTTCCCCGATTGATATTATCAGTTTCGATGCCTCTAAATACGACCTTACTAAATATTCGGGATACCGCAGCGGAAAAAGGATTTCCTGGGGCGTGGAAAAAGCCGAAGATGTAAAGGATTTTCAGCAGGGAGACTTATTGACCCTGCCTTGCGGTATGGGGACCCCAATGTATAAAATAGAGGATTGTGAAACAAATCTGCAGAAATTAATAGACATTGCTGAGAATTGTGTTCGTGCTCGGGACACGAACAGGGCGAACAGGGACACGAAAAAATGAAAAAAATCGCTTCAGATTTGGAAATTGCTCGCCGGGCGCACTTAAAACCGATAAAGGCTATAGCCGGGAAATTAGGCTTAAGGGAAAAAGAACTCTCACTTTTCGGAGACTACAAGGCTAAGGTATCCTTATCCGCTTTAGAGCGTTTTAAGAAAAGAAAGAATGGTAAATATATCGATGTAACTGCAATTACACCTACTCCTTTGGGCGAAGGAAAGACCGTTACTACCATCGGCCTGGCTATGGCCCTAAACAGGATTGGCAAAAAGACAACTGTCTGTATCCGCCAGCCCTCGCTTGGGCCGGTATTCGGCATAAAAGGCGGCGCCGCCGGCGGAGGATACTCGCAGGTAGTGCCAATGGAAGACTTCAATCTCCATTTGACCGGTGATGTCCACGCAGTGGGCCTGGCGCACAATCTCTGCGCGGCATTTTTAGATAATTCTGTTTTTAAAAAGAATCCTTTAGATATCGACCCCTCTTCAATAATGTGGCGGCGGGTTGTCGATGTCTCAGACAGGTTCTTAAGAAACATTAAAATAGGCTTAGGCGGGCCTCAGGACGGTTTTGAGCGCGACTGCGGTTTTGATATTACCGTGGCCAGCGAGGTGATGGCTGTTTTGGCTTTAACCAGCGGGCTTGGCGACCTGCGCCGGCGCCTGGGCAGAATTATTTTGGCCATGACTAAAGATGGCAAGCCGATTACCGCCGAAGATATCAAGGTTGCCGGGGCAATGGCGGTTCTGCTTCGCGATGCGCTCAAGCCCAATCTTTTGCAGACTCTGGATAATACGCCTTGCTTTGTCCATGCCGGACCTTTTGCCAATATCGCCCATGGCAACAGCTCCATTGTTGCCGATAGAATTGCTTTAAAACTTTCGCAGTATGTGGTTACCGAATCGGGTTTCGGCGCAGACTGCGGAGCAGAAAAATTTTTCAACATCAAGTGTAGAATAAGCGGCTTAAAACCCGACTGTGTGGTTTTGGTCGCCACTATTCGGGCGCTGAAGATGCATTCAGGCAGGTTTTCTGTTGTAGCAGGAAAGCCGCTTGACCCTGCCCTTTTAAAGGAAAATCTGCCGGCCCTTTCGGAAGGATGCTCCAACTTAGAAAAGCAGATTGAAAATATGAAGCTGTTTGGTGTGCCTGTGGTGGTGGCGATAAACAAGTTTACGACTGATACAAAAAAAGAGATAGGCTTAGTTCGCAAAAAGGCCATTGCCGCAGGGGCAGAGGATGCGGTTTTGAGCGAGGTTTGGGCCAAGGGCTCAAAAGGAGGGACACAGCTGGCAAAGGCTGTGGCCTCTGCTGCGGAGAAAAAGTCTGCTTTTAAGTTTCTCTACCCTTTGGATTGGCCGATTAAGCAGAAGATTGAAACCATTGCCAAGAAGATTTACGGGGCAGGGAGTGTTCACTACGAAGAAGCCGCGGAGAAGGCAATAGCGCTCTATACGAAACTCGGCTACGATAAACTGCCTTTGTGTATGGCCAAAACTCATCTTTCTCTTTCGCATGACCCCAAACTTAAAGGAAGGCCGCAGGGCTTTACTTTGCCTATCCGTGATGTGCGAGCTTCTGTGGGAGCGGGATTTTTATATCCCTTATGCGGCGAGATGCGCACAATGCCGGGCCTGCCCACTCATCCGGCCGGCGAAAAAGTGGATATTGACAAAAATGGCAACATAGTAGGGCTGTTTTAGCCTGATAAATCAGGCAACTACATTGTAGTTGCTCAATTTAGAGAGTGTTGAAAAACTCCAATTTCCGTCATTGCGAGCCCCGAAGGGGCGAAGCAATCTCCTCGTTTTGAGATTGCTTCGTCGCCAAAAACAGAACTGC
>CAZPSS010000148.1:0-3209 GCA_964589565.1 uncultured Planctomycetia bacterium | reverse complement strand
CCTGCCAGTGGACGACCCCAAAATAAGATGCCCGGATATTACAAAAGCAAAAAGATATCTTAGTTGGGCGCCTCAAGTAGGCTTAGAAGAGGGATTGAAAAAGACGATAACCTGGTTTAAAAATACCTTGAGCAGCTAAAGACGTTATGTCAAATCTTCTTCCGATATATAAGAGACAAATCTTGAAAATAATATTTAGATATATTCCAAAAGACAACTGTGTAATCTTTCTCTTTGGCTCTCTTGCCCAAAACAAAATTTACCCCAGTTCTGACATAGATATAGGAATTGTCTGTAATAAGCCTTTGCCAGATTCGATTCTTGTTAAAATTAAAGAAGAATTACAGGGAGTAAAGACATTACGCGACATAGATATAGTAGACTTCTTATCTATTCGGGATAAAGATTTTCTAGAAATCGCTTTAAAGGAGGTAGAGATATGGCATCAAACGAAGAAATCCAAAGCCTATTTAGACAATTTACAGAAGCTCATTGCAGATTAAAAGAAGCAATCAATCTAGAACAGGAAACTGATATAAAACGCGATGCTGTTATCAAGCGCTTTGAATTTTCCTATGAGCTTTTATGGAAAACTTATAAGAAAATAGCGCGCTCACAAAAGTTAGATTATTTCAGCCCTAAGGCCTGTTTCCAATTTGCCTTTAAATCGGGTTTGCTCGAAGATGAACAGCTCTTTCTAGAAATTATCGACGCCCGAAACAAGACTACCCATGTGTATTCAGAAGAAGAGGCAAAAAAGATTTACAATTTTATAACAGAAAAGGCTGCAAACGCTTTTGATGCTGCAAAGAGGAAGTTAGAGGAAGCAGGCTTTTGATGAACATTTTAGGTATCTCAGCATTTTACCATGACAGCGCCGCCTGTCTTGTTCAAGATGGCAGGATAGTCTCTGCTTGCCAAGAAGAACGCTTTACCCGCAAAAAACACGACTTTTCTTTTCCTAAGAACGCTATCAATTATTGTTTACAAGAAGGCGCAGTTAAGGGTGAAGACTTGGACTTCGTCGCTTTTTATGACAAGCCTTTCATCAAGTTTGAACGGATACTCCAGACTTATCACAGGTTTGCGCCGATAGGGATTCGCTCTTTCATTAAGGCAATGCCCCTGTGGGTGAAGCAGAAACTTTGGATAAAAGAATTAATCCGCAAAGAGCTTAATTTTACCGGGAAGATTATTTTCCCGGAGCATCACCAGTCTCACGCCGCATCGGCATTTTTTGCCTCACCTTTTCAAGAAGCCGCCTTTCTTACTTTAGACGGAGTGGGTGAATGGACCACAGCCAGTTTTGGCCTCGGCAAAGACAATAATATCCAGATTTCGGCCGAAATCCATTTTCCCCATTCTTTAGGCCTTTTATATTCTGCCTTTACCTATTACACCGGTTTCAAAGTTAATTCAGGCGAATACAAAGCGATGGGACTGGCCCCTTATGGGGAGCCTAAATATAAAGATTTAATTCTCTCTGAGCTTATGGATTTAAAAGAAGATGGCTCTTTCAAGTTGAATATGAAATATTTTGGCTATTGCTATGGCTTAAAGATGACCAATAGAAGATTTGAGAAGCTGTTTGGCGGCCCGCCTCGAAAACCACAGTCCCGCCTGACCCAACGTCATATGGATTTAGCCCGCTCTGTACAGGAGATAACCGAAGAGGTAATGCTGCGGATGACCCACCATGTTTACAAAACGACCGGACAGAAAAATCTCTGTTTGGCCGGGGGAGTTGCCTTGAATTGCGTGGGTAACGGAAGAATTCTACGCGAAGGCCCCTTCCAAAATTTATGGATTCAGCCTGCCGCCAGTGATGCCGGAGGGGCATTGGGGGCGGCCTTATTTGTCTGGTATCAGTATTTAGAGAATAAAAGAAATGTCGATGGGAAGAAGGATTTTCAGCAGGGGTCCTTACTGGGGCCTGAGTTTAAAAATGGTTATATATCCAACTATCTAAAGAAAAGCAGTATACCCTACATAGAACTTAGCGATGAAGAAATCCCGGAAAGGATTGCTGATTTGATTGGGCAGCAGAAGGTAATTGGTTGGTTTCAAGGGCGGATGGAGTTTGGGCCAAGGGCCTTAGGCAGCCGCTCGATTATCGGCGATGCGCGTTCTGCAAAAATGCAGGAGACAATGAACCTGAAGATAAAATTCCGCGAAAGTTTCAGGCCGTTTGCGCCTTCGGTGATTAAAAAAAGAGCTTCTGATTTCTTTGAGCTGGACAGAGAAAGCCCTTATATGCTTTTGGTGGCCGCGGTGAAGAAGGAGATTCGTAAAGAGACGTCTTGCGAACAACAAACTCTCTCTGGACTCGATAAATTGAGAGTTATTCGTTCTAGTATTCCGGCAGTAACCCATGTAGATTATTCTGCGCGTATTCAGACAGTTAGCGAGGAATACAACCTTCTATATTATAAATTGATCAAAAAATTTGACGAGAAATACGCCTGTGCGGCAATTATCAATACCTCCTTCAATGTCCGGGGTGAGCCCATTGTCTGCACTCCGGAAGATGCCTACGCCTGTTTTATGCGCACCAATATGGATTACCTGCTTATGGGTAATTTTTTGATAGAAAAGAAGGAGCAGAGACCGTTGGATAAAGACATTAACTGGCTTAGGAAATTTGAATTGGATTGACCGCTATGCTTGAAGAAATCAAAAATATCAAAAGCGGCAAAAGACAACTACGGCAATTTGGGTTAACGCTTGGTATTGTTTTAGGGGTTTGGGCAGGCTTACTTTTTTTTCGGGGGAGAGGCTACTATTCTTACCTCTTCATTCTTTCTGTCGTTTTCCTTTCTTTGGCTCTACTTGCACCCGCATTGCTTAAGCCGGTCCAGAAAATATGGATGACTGCAGGCATCTGCATTGGCTGGTTTGTAACGAGGGTAATTTTGCTTCTTTTATTCTATCTGGTAATTACTCCCATTGGCATACTGGCAAAGATATTTGGTAAGGACTTTTTGGATACAAAGTTTGATAGAGATAGGGATAGTTACTGGATTGCAAGAGTTCCTGCCAAGTTTGATAAGAAAAGTTACGAAAACCAATTTTAGTTGCGGGCAAAAAATGTAGTTGCCCAATTTTTAAGCAGGAAAAGGAGCTTCTATGAGCAAATTATCGATTATTAAAGAGTTCTGGGAATTTTTAAGAGTTCGCAAGAAATGGTGGTTATTGCCGATTGCCATTCT
>CAZPSS010000147.1:0-3241 GCA_964589565.1 uncultured Planctomycetia bacterium | reverse complement strand
TATTCGGCGAAGGGAAAACGTCATTGCGAGGCTGACGAAGTCAGCCGAAGCGACCGAGGACGCAATGTCCGAGGAAGTGCCGAGCCCACCGGGCGAGGCCAATCCCTTCTTGAGATTGCTTCGCTCGCTAC
This sequence comes from uncultured Planctomycetia bacterium, assembly GCA_964589565.1. GTDB lineage: Bacteria > Omnitrophota > Gorgyraeia > JAFGHF01 > JAFGHF01 > CAZPSS01. Next base: position 3,110 of record CAZPSS010000147.1, on the reverse strand, counting down.
GCTCGCTCGCAATGACGGACGGGAGTTCGAAAAATGAGGAAGATGGACATTGAGGGAAGAAAGAAGCTGGCGGCTCGCGCCTGTAAAGAAATAGGCAAAATATTGCTGGATAACTTTGGGAAGAGACTCAAGGTCACAAGCAAAGGAGACAGAAGCCTGGTAACCGATATTGACAAAAGGTGTGAAAAGTCGATTACGGGATTAATCAAAAAACACTACCCTGAAGACGGCATTCTCTCTGAAGAAAGCCCCCATTTTCCTTCAAGGTCAGGATTTAGCTGGATAATCGACCCGCTGGATGGAACGCACAATTTTGTTCGTAATATAGAAGTCTTTGGGACTTCTGTGGCTTTACAATTCAAAAGAGAAGTTGTTCTGGGTCTGATATATATGCCCTGGACAGATGAACTTTACATCGCCCAAAAAGGTAAGGGCGCTTATCGTAACGGCAAAAGGATAACTGTATCAAAAAGGCCTTTGAAGGAAGCCACGCTCATTTATGATAGCAGCCTGCGGCTAAATAAAAGACAGATGCTCAAAAGCCTGGGCGAGCTTGCCGATAGAGTCTTTAATGTGCGTATGTTTGGCTCTACTGTGCGCAGCCTTGCCTATATTGCCGAGGGCAAGGCCGATATAGAGATAGAATTTAACGACAAGGTCTGGGATTTTGCCGCCGGAATGCTTTTGGTGGAAGAGGCAGGCGGCGTGGCTACAGACTTCAATGGCGGCCGATGGAATACAGGTACGCGAGGTTATATTGCATCGAACGCAATTGTGCATAAGGAACTGTTAAGAAGAATGAGGAGAGGTTTAAAAAAATGAAAGAAAAAGAGCCGAAGATATATTGTTGCGAGAGATGTCAGATATACTGGACCTGTGAGACAAAGTGGTATCGCGGAGAGCGCCACGAAGAGGATGTTTGCTGCCCCAGGTGCAATTTTTATAATGAGTGTAGAGCCAAGTTAACTAAAAAAGAGAAAAAAGCATAGGGTTATGGGTAACATCCTGGAGATTATAAAATACCCCGATAAGTTATTGCGGCAGGAGGCCCGGGCAATTGAGAAGATTGCGGAAAGAGAAAAGAGGCTTTTTGAAGATATGCTTAATGCTATGCGCAATTCTTCGGGGATAGGCCTGGCTGCGCCGCAAGTCGGCATAAAGCAGAGGCTTATTGTTGCAGATATAGCAGGGCAAACCCTTAAACTTGCCAATCCCGAGGTGATTAAGGCTGAAGGAAAAGATAAGATGGAAGAAGGCTGCTTAAGTGTACCCGGCGCTCTTGTCAATATAGAAAGGCCATGTAAGGTGACTGTTAAAGGGCTGGACGAAAATGGCCAGGCCATAGAAGTAGAGGCAAAGGGGCTTTTGGCCAGGGTTTTGCTCCATGAAATAGACCATCTAAACGGCAAGCTGATTATTGATTATATGAATTTTTTAAAAAAAGTAAGGTTTAAAATGTGCAGGAGAAATAAATGATAAAGATTAAAAGGGCTTTAATCAGCGTATCGGACAAAACAGGGATTGAGGATTTGGCCGGGACGCTTAACAAATTCGGCGTAGAGATATTGTCCACAGGCGGAACGGCAAAAAAGATAAAAGAATTAGGGATAGCGGTCAAAGATGTCTCTGAATATACGGGATTTCCCGAGATGATGAATGGCCGGGTGAAAACCCTTCATCCCAAAATCCACGGCGGGCTTTTGGCTTTAAGAGAAAACGCCTCTCATATGGAGCAAGCCAAAAAACACAACATCGGGATGATTGATATGGTGGTGGTAAACCTCTATCCTTTTGAGAAAACAGTGGCCAAAGAAGGAGTCGGGCTTTCCGAGGCTATCGAAAATATAGATATCGGCGGCCCTTCTATGCTCAGGAGCGCGGCAAAAAACTACAGATCAGTAGCTGTAATTACAAATCCTCGCCAGTACCCTGGTATAATAAAAGAGCTGGAGCAGAATAACGGCTCACTTTCAGAATCAACGCTTAAAAATTTAGCAGTTGAGGTTTTTAAACGAACCTCGCAGTACGATAGCGCTATATATAGTTATTTGGCTCCAAGCTCAGGCGAGTTTCCGGCTACCTTAAATTTGACATTCGAGAAGGTGCAGGACTTAAGGTACGGCGAGAATCCGCATCAGCAGGCGGCATTTTACAAAGACCCATCTTCACAAGAAGCCGCAGTGTCCGGCGCAAAGCAGCTTCAGGGAAAAGAATTGTCATTTAATAATATCATTGACCTGAATGCAGCTATCGAAATAGTGAAAGAATTCCAAAGGCCTGCGGCAAGTATTATCAAGCACACCAACCCTTGCGGCGCAGCCGAGGCCCCTTCTTTGGCAGAAGCCTATACGGACGCTTTAGAGTGCGACAGGTTAAGCGCCTTCGGCAGTATCGTAGCTTTTAACGGCGGGGTAGATAAAAAGCTTGCTGAGGTTGTGATGAGGGAAGCAGACTTTGTTGAATGTATCATTGCCCCTTCCTTTAATGCTCAGGCGCAGGAGGTTTTCTCAAAGAAAAAGAACTTAAGAATTCTGGAGCTGCCCGGTTTTAGAAGAACAAGCGAAAAAGAAACGGACCTTAAAAAGGTGGTGGGCGGGCTTTTGGTTCAGGATATGGACTTGAAAGTTACCCGTGAAGGCGATCTTGAAACAGTAACTAAAAAAGCGCCCACAAATGAGCAAATAGGTTCTCTTTTGTTTGCCTGGAAGATTGTAAAACACCTGAAGAGCAATGCCATAGTTTTGTGCCGGGGAACAAAGACTGTGGGTATCGGCGCAGGGCAGATGTCCCGCGTTGATTCGGTAATTATCTCCTGCAGAAAAGCAGGAGATAAAACCAGGGGTTCGGTTTTGGCAAGCGATGCCTTTTTCCCAAAAGCGGATGCGATAGAGCAGGCTCATCAGGCAGGGATAGAGGCAATTATTCAGCCCGGCGGCTCAAAAGCGGATGAACAGATAATCGAAGCCTGCAATAAATTCGGGATTACTATGGTTTTTACCGGTTGCAGGCACTTTAAGCATGGATAAGAAAAAGATAGCCAAGGCAATCAGAATGATGCTGGAGGCAGTGGGAGATGATCCCAACAGGCCCGACCTTTTAGGCACGCCCCA
>CAZPSS010000146.1:0-3269 GCA_964589565.1 uncultured Planctomycetia bacterium | reverse complement strand
GATTAAGCAAGTTTATACTTTCCTTAAAAGAGGCCTCCTGGCCCACGGGGAACTGAAAAGCAAGGCAGTGTTTCCCCAGACGTTTTTTAATTTCATCGAGCGCGGCGAAAAAGTCGGCGTTTTCTTTATCTAATTTATTGATAAATATTGCCCGGGCTAAATTCTGCTGATTTAGAAGCTCCCACACCCGCTCAGTGCCTACTTCTACGCCGCTGGGGGCGTCAATCAGAAGCAGTCCCGACTCGCAGGCATGCACAGAGGCAACAACCTCACCGATGAAGTCGGCATAACCGGGGGTATCCATTAGATAAATGCGGGCATCGCCCCATCCGATGTGCAAGACTTTGCTATTGATAGTAATCTTGCGTTCAATCTCATCCGCATTATAATCGCACATACTTGTGCCGTCATTTACCTTGCCCAGGCGGGAGTTTTCCCCCACGGCATAAAGCATAGCATCTATCAGCGAGGTCTTTCCGGCGCCGGAATGCGCGACCACTGCCACACTGCGAACCTTATCAATATCTACTTTAGCCATCTTTTTCTCCTTGCATTTTCATCGTCATTGCGACCACGAGCGTAGCGAAGTGGGAAGCAATCTCTTTCCTGCTTCTAACTTGTGCCCTAAGATGAATTCAGCCGAAGGCATCTCCTTTTTGCCCTCCAGCTGAAGGACGATTATCAAGAGCCCTCCCCTGCCTGTCTGCACCAGAATCCCCTTCTCGCTAACATCCGCTACTTCTCCGGGGCTGCGGCCTTGCTCGTTACCGACAATCTGACTTTGCCGGATTTTCAAAAGCCTATTTTCAAGATACGTGAAAGCGCCGGGCCAGGGCTGTAATCCCCTTACCCGATTATGAATCTCAGAAGCTGCGGCCTCCCAGTTTATCAAACCATCCCCTTTTTTTAACTTAGGAGCGGATGACGCCCGGCTTTCATCTTGAGTTATAAAAGTTGCCTTCTTTTGTTCAATCAAATCTATGGCTTCAAGTAAAACCTCTGCTCCAATCTTAGAAAGTTTTTCGGCTAAACTAACAGCGGTATCCGAAAGAGATATATCTGTTTTTCGCTGCAAGATAATCTCTCCTTTATCCATATATTCGTCCATTTTAAAGGCCGTAACGCCGGTCTCTTTTTCTCCCCTGATAATTGCCCAGTTAACCGGCGCGGCTCCTCTGTATTTGGGAAGCAGCGAGGCGTGCAAATTTATAGCGCAATCTTTAGGAATTCGCAAGACCTCTTTCGTTAAAATCCTGCCGTATGCGCAAACCACAAATAAATCCGCAGGCTCATTTTTTAAACACTGCATAAATTTTGCATCCCGCAAATTCGCCGGCTGGAAAAGGGCCAGGCCCCTTTTTTGGGCAAAACTCTTTATGGGAGAAAGGCCTATCCTCTGGCCCCTTCCCTTCCTTTTATCCACAGCAGTTACGATTCCCAGAAGCTTGTGTTTACTTAAAAGAAGCTCATTTAAAGCAGAAACTGCAAAATCCGATGTGCCGAAAAAGATTATTTTCATATAGGGTCGACGTCCACGCTCAAACGGATTCCCTTATATCTTTTAGAATCCTTAAGCACACGCCTTAAAAGTTTAATCAAGTCCTGCGTTCTTCTTCCCTTAAGCAAAACGTTCCAGTGGAAATTTCCCCGGATTTTCGGAATCAGTGCCGGGGCAGGCCCCAATATCTGGATGTCTTTCGCCGGCCTTTTTTTCTTAAGCCTTATGGACAATTCCTCTGCTGCATCCTGCACCCTCTTCTGATTGCGGCCGCGTAAACCCAAATTTACAAGATGGACAAAAGGAGGGAGCCTCAGCGCCTTTCGGCCTTTTATTTCCCGCCGGTAAAACTGGAGGTAATCGTGCCGTGCGCTCGCCATAACCGCGTAATTTTCGGGGACATAGGTCTGAATAATTACTTTTCCTTCCGCCTCTCCCCTTCCTGCCCGCCCGCCCACCTGGGTCAAAAGATTAAAGGTGCGCTCTCCCGAGCGAAAATCGGGCAGATTAAGGGCCGTGTCTGCCGAAACCACGCCCACCAGGCTTACCCGCGGAAAATCCAGGCCCTTAGCCACCATCTGGGTGCCGACCAGAATATCGATTTTACCTTCTTTAAAATCACTTAAGATTTTTGCGTGCGCGTCTCTTTTGCTCATTGCATCTGTATCCATCCGGCCAATCCGCGCCTGAGGAAAAAGGCGGTGCAGCTCGCTTTCTACTTTCTCTGTGCCCAGGCCAAAATAACTAAGATACGTAGAATTACATTGCGGGCAAATCGAAGGGGGTTCAACACTATAGTTACAATAATGGCAAATAAGCGTCTTCGTTGCGTAATGATAGGTAAGCGAGACATTACAGCGTTTGCACTTGGCCACATAGCCGCATTTAGTGCAATTAATAAATGTAGAAAAACCGCGTCTGTTCAAGAAAAGAATGGCCTGTTCCCCTTTACTCAAAATCCGGCGAATTTTGACCTCCAGGGCGCGGGAAAGGATGTTCGCCCTTCTCCTTCTCATCGTTATTTCCCGGCGCATATCGATTATAGAAACCTCGGGCAAATCTCTCTTGGTTACTCTTTCCGGTAAAGAGAGGAGCCTTATTCTGCCTTTTTTCGCGTTGTAGAACGATTCTAAAGAAGGCGTGGCGCTCCCTAAAATAACTGCGGCTTTGGCTAATTTTGCCCGAAGAACTGCTACATCGCGGGCATGATAGCGGGGAGAAGTATCCTTTTGCTTATAAGTCGTCTCATGTTCTTCATCCACCACTATCAGCCCTAAATTCCTGACGGGCGCAAATACGGCTGAACGTGCGCCGATTACGATTTGCGCCTGCCCATTTTTAATGAGCTGCCACTGAGAGGCTCTTTCGCTTGCTTTAAGACGGCTGTGCATCAGCGCCACTCTTTCGCCGAACCTGGCCTTAAATCTCTCTACGGTCTGGGGGGTAAGGGATATTTCCGGAACAAGGACAATGCTTGATGTCCCTTGAGCAAGCGCGCAGGCTATAGCCTGAAGATAGACCTCGGTCTTTCCGCTTGCGGTGATGCCGTGCAGGAGAAAGACCTGATGTTCTCTTCTTTCAATGCTTTTTGTAATTAAATTTAAAACGCGCATCTGCTGAGCGCTTAAAGAATGCGGCCGGGCGAAGTGAGACAAGCCATATTCGTCATTGCGAGCGAACACATCCACACCGTCATTGCGAGCGAAGCGAAGCAATCTCTTCTTGCGCACGCTGGCGGGATGGGCCGACTCAATTACTTGACCCCGGGAGG
>CAZPSS010000145.1:0-3269 GCA_964589565.1 uncultured Planctomycetia bacterium | reverse complement strand
AATCGCATTAGAGTTATCGCGAACCGTAGGTGCTGTTGACGCAGCGATTTTCTTGGAGGCAGGAAGATGAAAGAAAAATTTCCTATAACTGGTATCTTAGGCCTGTTGGAAAAGGAAGACAACTTTGTTTTTTTAGAAAGCGCTAAGTGCGATGCGGAAAATTTCTTAAGTTATGTCTTTTTAAGGTCCAAAAAGACAATATCTACTTGTAAAATAGACGAAATCAAGGGTTGTTTTGCCGAGTTGGATGAAGCGTTAAAAGCAGGCTGCTACGTTGCCGGTTTTCTCTCTTATGAGGCGGGAGAGGCTTTTGAGGAAAGGCTAAGGCATAGGGAAGCCTATAATTTTCCCCTTTTGTGGTTTGGGGTCTATAAAGAACCGTTGATTTATAACCATCGTAAGGCAGGTTTTGAGAGATGTTCTCGAAACACTTCGCCCTTTATAAAAAAGATTATTTCCGGCAATGGCTATAAGCCGAAAGGCTGCTTGTTAAAGAATATCAGGCCGAATATTTCTCAAAGTTCATACCTTAAGGCAGCCGCGCGAATAAAGAGTTTAATTGCCCGGGGCTTTACCTATCAGGTGAATTACACCTTTAAGCTGAAATTTGCTTTTTCCGGTTCGCCTTCCGCTTTGTATCTTAATTTAAGAGATAATCAGGCTGTTGCCTATTCATCCTTTATCAAGTATAAAAAGGGGCCTGGCCCCTTTTATATTCTTTCTTTTTCGCCGGAGTTATTCTTTAAAAAGAGCGGAGACGAAATTTGTGTACGGCCGATGAAAGGTACGGCCAAAAGGGGCAGAGACTTAAAGGAAGACGGCGAAATTGCCGGTCAACTTAAAAATTGCCTTAAAAACAGAAGTGAAAATGTAATGATTGTAGATTTGCTGCGCAATGATTTGGGAAGGATTTCTTCGACAGGCAGTGTAAGGGTTCCGCGGCTATTTAATGTGGAAAACTACGAGACCCTTTTTCAGATGACTTCGGATATAGAAAGCCGCTTAAAGAGACGTAATTTGGCTTTTGATATATTCAGCCGTATCTTTCCCTCCGGCTCGGTAACGGGAGCCCCCAAGATTAAAACAATGGAAATAATCAAGAAATTAGAGAAAGAGCCGCGCAATATATATACCGGAAGCATTGGTTTCTTCTCACCTAAAGAATTTGGCACATTTAATGTAGCTATCCGCACTCTTTTAATAGATAGCCGGAAAGAAACAGGAGAAATGGGCGTGGGAAGCGGTATTGTTTATGACTCTGACCCGAAAAGTGAATATGCCGAATGCCGCTTAAAGACAAACTTCTTAGTTAAGAGGCGGCAGAATTTCCAGCTGATTGAGACGATGCTCTGGCAATCTCCTAAGAGGCTGCCAGAGAACTGTCATTGCGAGGAGGCCGAAGGCCGACGAAGCAATCCCAAAAAGAGATTGCTTCGCTCACTGCGTTCGCTCGCAATGACGAATAATGGTTTTCCGGCAACCTATAAAGGGTATGTGTTAATAAATGAGCACTTAAGAAGGCTGCAAAATTCAGCGGGCTATTTTAATTTCCTTTATAATAAAAAGGATGTCCTGACAGCGCTGAGGAGATTAGAAAGAGGTTTTAAACAAAGCGCTTATAGAGTGCGCTTGCTTTTGTTTAAAGACGGAAGCGTTGAGCTGAAGCCATCTTTGTTTGAATTGCAGAAAGATTGCCGGCCGAAAGTTTATTTTTCTGCAAAGCGGACGCAATCTCAAGATAGCTTTCTTTACCATAAGACCACTGAGCGCAAAATCTATGATGAGGAATACACAAGGTGCAGGCGCGCAGGCTTCTACGATGTTATCTTTGCCAATGAGAAAGGCGAGATTACCGAGGGGGCAATTTCCAACATATTTATCGGGAAGAATGGATTCTTTTATACACCGCCGCTAAGCTGTGGACTCTTAGACGGGGTGTATAGGAGATATTTGTTAAATTCGAAGAAGCGCAGAATTAAAGAAAAAGTCCTTTTCAAAGAAGACCTCTTGCGCGCTGAGGAGGTTTATTTGAGCAATTCGGTTAGAGGCCTGGTGAGGGTGCGCCTTGAAAGAAAAAGTCATTGATTCGCATTTCACGGCTTTCTGGGGCGTGTTTTTAAACCTGGATTGCAATCTAAATTGCCGCTATTGCATTCAGAAGATTTCTTTACCTCAGAAGCCCGCAGCTTGTTATGCAGCCCGCACAGGAAAAGAGTGGGCGCAGGCGCTCAATGCCATCTCAGGCCGGACCCAGAGGAGATTCTTGCGCTCCCCGCGGATAAAAAAACTTTCTATTTTAGGCGGTGAACCCACGCTTTTTCCGGATTTCCTCTATGTGCTCAATAATCTGGATAAGCGCTGGAAAATTACCGTTACTTCCAATTTTGACTCTCCCTTTTTTAAGCAGGGCGCTGAATTTTTTAAACAGATTAGAAAAAGGTCAAGGCTGAGGTTCAACGGTTCGTTTCATTTTATTTATACGCCGTTAGAAAAATTTATTGCCAATGTGCAAAGACTAAAAAAGGCGAAGATTGCCGTGCATACACTTTTTCTTGTTGCCCATCCCGGCTATTTAGATAAGGCCCTTGATTATAAGGCCAGGCTTTTAAAGATACATCCGCGGGTAAAGCTGCAGCGGTTTTTAGGTTTTCATCAAGGCAATTTATATCCGCGGGAGTCGGATTACGAAATAGAAGAGGAACAAAAAGACGGGATTTCCAATTACCGGCTTTATCAAGAGGGATTTGGCCAAAACAAGGCATCGCCTATTTTTTGCCGCAGCGATAAAGTCTTAATCACTCCAAACGGCGATATTTATAATTGCCATTATAAGCTATATACCGGACATAAAGATAAACTGGGAAACCTTTTTGATGATGAGGTGCGCGTGCGTATTCCCAGAGAATATTTCTTCTGCCGGGATTTCGGCTTTTGTAACCCCTGCGACTGCGAAGGCCGCCTCTTTAAGAGCTTGACAGGTGAGGTTAAGTCTATAAGTTCTGGTGCGGAGTTCCAAAATCACGCACCACTGAAAATCGCCCAAAAGTTATCGCGAAGCGATTTTCTTGTGAGTGAGGCAACTGTGGCGAGGGGTGGCAACCTAACTTGAGTTTGGCGTTTTTGGTGAGCGAAGCATCAGCAATTTTTTGCCAAAAGAGTTGTTAGGACTTACAGTGAGCGAATGGCGAAACTGACCGAGTGAAGCCCAATTATCTTCTTACGAGAGAATTTCGCCAAATGAGCGAACTGTTAAGTCCAACAACTCGGCA
>CAZPSS010000144.1:0-3291 GCA_964589565.1 uncultured Planctomycetia bacterium | reverse complement strand
ATAAGAAAGGAAAAGATGTTTGTGGCATCTTCTCTGGAGTTGGGGAAAATAGCAAGCCTTCAGGATGAGGTCTTAACTATTGCTTTTCCGGAAAAATATAGTTTTTATAAAGAAAATTTAGAACAGCCGCATAATAAAAAACTGGTTGAAACAAAGGCTAAAGAAATATTTCAACGCGATTTAAAGGTAAATTTCATTTTAGATAAAAATTTTAAGCCGGATTCCTCCGGGCAAAAACAGCTCCCGGAAGAAGAATCTAAGGCAAACGCGGCAGTTGAGCCTATTATCCGGGTTGCCCAGGATATGTTTCAGGGACGGGTTGTTAAGACCAATTCGCAATAATTGTAATGGCTGCTTACGCTAAATCCTTAAACAGGTTAATCGAAGAATTATCGAAATTGCCGGGCATCGGCCCCAAAAGCGCGCAGCGTCTGGCTATGCATGTGCTTAAAGGTTCGCTGGATGAGGCCAAAGCGCTGGCTTATGCTGTAGTTCGCGCCAAACAAAATATTCGCCACTGTAAAATTTGCAATAACTTAACAGATGAGCAGACTTGCTTTATTTGCCAGGATTCCCGTCGGGATAAAAGTACAATCTGCGTAGTTGAACAACCCAAGGATGTAATGGCCGTTGAAAAATCCGGCTCATTTCAAGGTGTTTATCATGTGCTTTTAGGCGCAATTTCTCCTTTGGAAGGGGTGGCCCCTGAGGATTTGAAGGTAAAAGAGCTTATGGATAGGATAAACCGGGATAAAGTGAAAGAGATAATTATCGCCACTGATTCTGATGCGGAAGGTGAAACCACGGCGCTATATTTGGCCAAGCTGATTAAGCCTTTAGGCGCTATTAAAGCTACGCGAATTGCCTGCGGCATTCCCGCAGGCGGAGATTTAGAATACGCTGACCAGGCAACATTGGGCAGGGCCTTAGCAGGCAGGCAAGAAATTTAGTTTTGGTATAGGAAAGTATATAGCGGATACCACTGCGAAAATCGCATTAGAGTTATCGCGAAGCGATTTTCTTGACAGTTGACAGTTCACAGATGGAGGAAAGATGAAAGATTTAATTGAAGTCCGCTGGCATGGAAGAGGCGGCCAGGGAGCAAAAAGCGCCGCGCAGTTTTTGGCGGAAGCAGCTCTGGATGCCGGAAAGTTTATTCAGGCCTTTCCGGAATATGGCCCGGAGCGGGCAGGCGCACCCATTAGAACCTATACCAGAATCAGCGCAAAGCCGATTAATTTGCATTGCAGCGTAGCTAATCCCGAATATGTGGTGGTGATAGACCCTACATTGACAACCCCGGAGGTTGTAGAAGGGCTGACTGAGCAAGGAGCGCTTTTGGTGAATACCACAGAATCGGCAGATTCTGTGCGCAGGAAGACCGGCTTTAAAAAGGGAAAAATTGCCACCGTGGATGCAACCCAGATTTCACTGGATACGCTGGGGCGGCCTATGCCCAATATGCCGATGTTAGGGGCGCTGTTAAAGGTTGCTCCTTTGGTGGAGTTGGATGTTTTATATGAAAAGATTAAAGCGAAATTCTTAAAAAAAATCGGCGAGGAAAAGACTAATGCCAATATCGCGGGTATCAAGCGGGCTTATAAGGAGGTTAAAATTAGTTGACAGTTCACAGTTGACAGTTCACAGTTGACAGAGAAGAAATGAGGAGAAGAAGATGAAGAAACGAAGTGAACAAAGTGAACGAAGTCCTGTGCGAGCGAAGCGAGTCACAGAAAAGGGATGGAAGGAAATTCCCATTGGAGGATTGATTGATAAAGCCGGAAGCGCTGCGGAATACAAAACCGGCGATTGGCGCACTTTTAAACCTGTGCGCGATGAGAAAAAATGCATTAATTGTTTAATTTGCTGGATGTATTGCCCGGATTCATCTATTTTAGTGAAAGACAAAAAGATGACAGGCTTCGATTATGAACATTGTAAGGGTTGTGGCATCTGCGCCTCAGTTTGTCCTGTAAAATGTATTGCTATGAAAAAAGAATAGATTAGTTTATGGTATGGAATTTCAAAATCGCGCACCACTGAAAATCGCCCAAAAGTTATCGCGAAGCGATTTTCTTGCAGTTGACAGAAAAAAAGAGGAGAAGATGAGAAAACTTGTAGCGTTAACGGGAGACCAGGCGGCAGCAGAAGCAATGCGCCAGATCGAGCCGGATGTTGTAGCTGCTTATCCGATTACCCCCCAGACGGAAATTGTAATGACCTTTGCCCAGTTTGTGGCTGACGGGCGCGTGCAGACTGAACTGATTCCTGTGGAGTCGGAGCACAGCGCAATGAGCGCTTGCGTGGGCGCAGCAGCGTCCGGCGCGCGCACAATGACTGCGACTTCAGCTAACGGCCTTGCGCTTATGTGGGAGATAGTTTATATTGCCGCTTCTATGCGGCTTCCCATTGTTATGCCCGTGGTTAACCGCGCGCTTTCTGCGCCGATAAATATCCACTGCGACCATTCAGATACAATGGGGGCAAGAGATTCCGGGTGGCTGCAGATTTACTGCGAGGCCAATCAGGAGGTTTATGAAAATATCATTATGGCGGTAAAGATTGCCGAGCATAAAGATATTTTGCTTCCGGTAATGGTCTGCCAGGATGGTTTTATTACCTCTCATGCTGTTGAGGGAGTGAAGCCTTACGAAGATAAACGGGTAAAAGACTTTATCGGAGAATACAAAATCAGCCATTCCCTTTTAGATGTGGAGAAGCCCGTTACATACGGGCCTTTGGATTTACAGGATTATTATTTTGAGCACAAACGCCAGCAGTCGGAGGCAATGAAAAATTCTTTGAAGGTAATCCCGCAGGTGTTTGCTGAATTTAGCAAACATTTCGGAGTGCGGTATGATTTTGTCGAGACCTATAAACTGGACGATGCTGATGTGGCTATTGTTGCTTTAAGCTCAACTGCCGGCACAACTAAAGTAGTGGTGGATGGATTAAGGGCAAAAGGCAAGAAGGTTGGATTACTCCGGCCGAGATTTTTCCGGCCATTCCCTAAAGATAAGATTGTCCAGGCCTTAAGCAAACTTAAGGCCGTGGCCATTTTGGATAGGGCAGAGTCCTTCTCCGGACAGGGAGGCCCGCTCTTTACCGAGATCCGCTCGAGCCTATTGGATGAGCCTAAAAAACCGCTGACCGTTAATTATATCTATGGCTTAGGCGGAAGAGACATCGATATCAAGCAGATAGAATCCGTGTTCACAGATTTGGAAAAGATTGCTCAAAAGAAAAAGGTAGAGAATTTAGTCAATTACCTCGGAGTCAGATGAAATTATA
>CAZPSS010000143.1:0-3311 GCA_964589565.1 uncultured Planctomycetia bacterium | reverse complement strand
TATTTTAAGATATACCATAAAACAATTACTCTGTCAACATTTTTTTTTGTTATTTTTACTTGGAAGGCAGGTGGAAGGAAAAGATAGGAAACATCTATTGCACTATCAGGGAATTTGGACCGGGGTCTGTTCCGTCAGTAGTATAAGTCATCACGCCTGTTTCATCAATATGGAACCTCCTTACTCCAGTTCGGTTAGGACGTGATGGTTTCCCAAACAGAGTAAAAGTCTCCCTGTCTATAAAAGTATATTCATAATAATAGCCTTGCTTGGCGTTTGCAACATCTATAGCGCCGGCAAGACGAAGGTCAATATAGGAAGGGTTAGATGCAGGAGCGGTTAAATCACTTAAACCATTAGGAGGATAGGTATGGGGGCCGACATTATTATAGTAAACCTGGCAGGAATTGCTAATGTGGCGCATTGCGGCAATTGCCGCTACTTCATTTGCGTTCATTCTTGAGCGCAACATCTGGGGAATAACAAGGGAGGCCAAAAGAGAAACGATAGCCAGAACTACCATTATCTCAACTAAAGTAAAAGCTTTCTTTCTATCTATAAATACTTTCACTCAGTTATTCCTCAGATATATTTTATATAAAAAGGCGGCAAGTTTTATAAAACCCACCGCCTTTTTATAACCATCGTTGTCAGCCAAAGGCATAACTTTATTCTAGAGGTAGCCAAACGTTAGCTGCGCCGTCTGGATCTGCTCCAGAAGTTGCAGTCGGACCCGGATCTGTCACCAGTGCCGCTGCAGAGCAGTAATACACAGCCCCTGACTCATCACAGTAATACTCGTTTAAACCGGTTGTGCCATGGACGGCCGGTCTTGCATAAACATGGAATCTCAGTCCCGGGGTCCCTACAACTCCACCGCCTGTTGTATCCATTACATAGGTAAAATTATATCCCTGTCTGGAGCCTAGAGTAGTGGCCGTATCCACTGTTGGATCAATATAAGGCGGTCCCGGAGGAGCAGTGGTAGCCGTCCCGGTCAACTCTGCTAAACTAGCAGGATAACCGCGAGCAGGGTTAGCTCCGTTGAAACTCTGGGCTGCTGTATTAATAGCCCTAACAGTAGAGGCAGCCGCGGTCTGGTTGGCGTTCAACCTGGCTCTCAACAGGTTCGGGATGGCAATCGCCGCTAATAAAGCTATGATGGCAACAACAATCATTATTTCAACCAACGTAAAACCTTTGCGATTTAGTCTCATCATCTTTCTTCTTACCTCCTTCCTTCCCAAATGGGTTACCCTGGATGCCGTCTTTTTGAGAATTTGACGGAAAAATCTATTTTTATAACTCACGTCTTCTTCTCGGCTTATCCTAAAGGATAGACCTTCCTATTCCTTTATAAGGAAGGGTCTTACGGCAACTCAGTGTTGTAAGGCATTTTACCTTACCGTTTAAGTTTATCACCTCAAGTTTGTCTTGTCAAGGAATATTTCCTTTTTGGCGTCACTGTATCAACTCGGTAATCTTAAAGATGGGTAAGAACATCGCGGCCACAATGCCTCCCACAACCACCCCTAAAAACACAATGATTATGGGTTCAATCAGAGAGGTTAAGCCGCTGACCGCGATATCTACCTGCTCTTCATAAAAGTCGGAAATCTTGGCCAGCATCTTCTCCAACTCGCCTGTCTGCTCCCCCACGCCAATCATCCGGGTAACCATCGGCGGAAATACCCCGCTCCTGGCCAGGGGCTCGGCGATATTTTCTCCCTCGCGGATATTTATGCGTATCTGGTCCACCGCCGCCTCAATTACCTTATTTCCCGATGTCCTGGCGACAATCTCTAAAGAATTTAAAATCGGCACGCCGCTTTTGACCAGGGTGGATAAGGTGCGGGAGAAGCGGGCAATGGCTACCTTGCGTAAAAGAACACCGACAATGGGTAAACGCAACATTGTTCTGTCCAGCTGCATTCTCCCCTTTTTAGTGCGAACAGCTCTCTTGAAAGAGAAACCAAGTAAAAATAAGGCGGCTAAAAGGAAATGTGCGCTGCGCCGGGCAAAATTACTAAAAGAAATCAGCATCTGCGTAATCATCGGCAGCTCTCCGCCCAGGGTGTCGAATATTCCTTTAAACGTAGGCACCACTTTAAAAATTAAGACCGAGGTAATAATGATTGCCATTGAAACAACCAGAGCGGGATAAATAAAGCTGGACTTTACCTTACGTTGAAGCGCATTGGTTTTCTCCAAATAGTCGGCTAACCTTTCCAGGATATCATCCAGCATTCCACTGGATTCACCAGCCCTGACCATATTCACAAAAAGGGCAGAAAAGATCCCCGGATAGCGGGATAAAGCCTCGGATAGACTGCTTCCCGTCTCTATATTATCTCTTAAGCTGGCAACCACTGTCTGAAAACCGGGCTTTTCAATCTGCTCCGCCAAGACATCCAGGGCCTGAACAAGAGGGATGCCGCTATCTACCATTGTGGCCAGCTGCCGGGAGAAGATTACTAAATCATCCATTTTTACTTTTGCTTTGGCTGTTACCTTCAAGGCTTTCCCTTTTGTTTCCTCTACCGAAATAATAATCAGGTCTCTTTTTCTCAACAGCTCAACCAGAGTCGCTTTGTCTTTGGCCTCCAGGGTCGCGCTAACGCTCTTGCCTTGCTGGTCTTTGGCTGTATATTTAAAATTAGGCATTCTTTCCCCCTGCTGAGGTTCAACCTCGTCTGACGAGGTTGAACCTCATTCTTCAGCGGTCATCCGCAATATTTCTTCCAAAGTTGTTTCACCGCGAATAAATTTTTCCAACCCGTTTTCACGCAAGGTCTTCATTCCGCAAGTCCTTGCATAATCTTTAATCTGGGTACTGGTTGCGCCTTTGATAATCATCTCCCTGAGGGCATCATCCATAGTTAAAACTTCCAGTGTGCCCATACGGCCGTAATAACCCGTCTGGTTGCATTTGGCGCATCCTTTCCCCCGATAAAATTTACTGCCCCCTCCCGCTTTCAGCCCTATTTTATCCAGTGTTGCCCGGGGCACATCGACAGGCTCCTTGCAACTTGGGCATACGCGCCGGCAGAGCCGCTGCGCGGCTATCAGGATTACCGAGGAGGCAATCAAAAACGGCTCTACTCCCATATCGACTAATCTGGTAACTGCCGAGGCCGCATCATTTGTATGTAAAGTGCTTAAAACCAACTCTCCGGTTAAGGCTGCCTTAATAGCGGTATCTGCAGTCTCACCGTCGCGAATCTCTCCCACCATAATCACATCGGGACTCTGCCTTAAGAGCGCCTGGGCCGTACCGCACTTGTCTCCGACCATACCCAATGGAGCACCCG
>CAZPSS010000142.1:857-3402 GCA_964589565.1 uncultured Planctomycetia bacterium | reverse complement strand
ATATCTCTACTCACGAACACAAGGAAGTAATCCAGGAAAAATCTCACTATCGAGCCGAACAAGAGACAAGAGAAGAATGCCAAGAAAAATATCCAGAGGCCATTAAGATTATAGGCGAGGTTTTGGCTGATACGGCTTCAGTAAAGATAAGGCAAATTACGCAGCAGGAGGTTGAATTAACGATCAATGAGATCAACAGTGTTCCGAGTCAAAGCCGGGTTGTATTTAGTGAGGAATATAAGCACGAAGCTGCGAAAAAGATTGCCGGGATGAATTTAGTTAGAGGCAAAAGCTTCCTTGTTGTGGGCCCAGGCGCCCAGGATTATTTGCCAATCCTGTTTGCTACACTCATGTCCCTACTTTATCTTGCAGAGCGAAGGTCCGGCATAGTTTATAAGACCGAAAGAATAAAAGGAAACCACGAAGCGGGTTCGGGCACAAATGCCCGGCCCAAGGCAAGCTCGGCAGCAGCACAAGCAACTGCCTCCCGAGCCAACAAAGTCAGCAGGAGCGGCTTCACCTTGCTTACCACCGCGTTGAGGGCGGGAATTAGCCTTTTGGCAATTTTTGCTTGCTGTGGTCTTTTAGAATTCTGCTACAAAAGTTTCACGAATTCTTTTAGCGCTATTACAGGAATACCGCGGAAGGATTTTAAGGCGAGCAGGTCTTTATCTCCGGAGACAATAAAATCAGCATGTCCGGCAAGGGCAGCTTCTAAAATTTTATCATCTTCAGGATCACGGCAGGCGGTTACCTTTATTGACGGTTTTATCAATTCAGAGTTTATGTTGACGGCGCTGAACAGCCGCTCTACATCTTCGGCTGAAATATGGCCCAATTCTTTATCGGTCAATACGCTTTTAATCTCTCGGATAAGAGTTGCTGATAGCAAGAGCAGGAACCTTCTTTCTTCAAAACAGCGGCAGATAAACTGCGCAGATTTGCTTCCCAATAAAGCAGAAATGAAGATATTGGTATCAATTACTACCCTAGGCTTGCGCTTCATAGAGTTTTCTTCTGGCTCTTTTGCAAATGCCGGTGATTTTCTTAAGGGAAACAGACTTTTTGGCCTTGGAACGCAAGATAGAGATGGATTCCCTGAACCTAGAGGGGAAAAGCTTTTCTTCCAGCCCTTCCAGGAACTTAATCCTCTCCTTGACAGGGAGCTGGAAAATTGCCTTTTCAACTTCTTGAGGATTGATTTCTACTCTAAGATTATTCATTATTGCCTCCTTTTAACTCCTATAAACATACCACTTCTAAGTGGGAATGTCAAGTTTCCTGCGGTCCGTCGCAACAGGAATAATACTGTTTACGATTACAGCCAAAAACAAAAAGGCCTAAGCCTGCTTACCACCGCGCTGGGTGGCCTGCTGATTGGCCTAATCATTGCATTTTATCCGCAGATTACGTGCGCGCTGCAGGCCTGGGCAGCGAGCATCGGCGCAAGCGGGGTGCCGAATGTGCAGCAGGCTTATGTGCTTTCTTTTATAAACCCCGCCCATTTAGCTTACCTGATAATCGTTGCAATGATTCTCAGCCGGATATGGCAGAATCGAGATAAGATCTCCTCATTACCAACGTTATGTAAAATAGGCACCTTTTTTAGCGTAGCCGAGATAATAATTCTGCTGATTGGTTACATAGTTACTAAAGAAGGATTGTTTGATCTTGATTTCTCTAGAGCCTTACTTTTTATAGCCCCGATCTACTTATTTAAACGAATGCAAAGATGCGGCTCTAAAATCTTCAGCTATTTTGAAAATAGAGAGAAAAAAAGATTAGCGCGAGCCTTACCGGTTACCCTTAGCGACATTGACAAAATAAGGTTTGAGAAAAAAGAAGTAACAGACAAAACAATAGTTAAGAATTTATTATCTTTTGCCAGAACGGGTTTAATCAAAACCGATTATCCAGTAACTCATCCTTTGGTAACAGCTTATACGATGAGATATTGCGAAAGCGGATTTCTAATCTTTTCAGCAGGAAGAGTAAGAATAGCCTGCTTTGAACAAACTAAGAGTAATTCTTACTCTTTTAGCGCATCTTACCCTGGCTATGATAAAGCATATCGTTTCTTTATTACAAACCAGCAGGAAATGATTGGCCATGGATTTTTCATCCATCCTACAGAAAACCCTAACCAGGCGTTAATTCGTTATTCTATTCACGGTTCCATTGTTCCTTATAATAAGTGTGATTTTACAAAACAAGGTTATGGCGCAGACAGCTTGGCTTTAATGATAGCAGTAATTAAACAGGGAAATATCTTCTCCCAAGACATAAATGAGGTCCAAGCCCTATTTGACTATAGGGATTATTATCGCAAGGGTGTCTTAAATCCACGCGCTGAAAAATGGAAAAGAACCTTCTTTACCCGGTTACGACAGGTCATAGGAGGAAAGACATTACTTCCCTGGCAGATGCTGGCCTGGGTAATTCCTATTGTGGGGATAGGCATGCTTATTGGTTTACACTTTGGGTTATTATACGAGTCTATAGCTATTCTCGCGGTTTTCTTATTGCCCACAATTTTATTAGGCAA
>CAZPSS010000142.1:0-841 GCA_964589565.1 uncultured Planctomycetia bacterium | reverse complement strand
CGGCCGCTTGTGGTCTATGGAAAAAGACTTCAGTCAGTATTCAAAAAATAAAGGCATAGTGGTGGTAGGTTTATTAATCGGGTGCTTAGGATTTTTGGGCTTCGTATTTCCTCAAGGCCAATTAGTATTTACGGTTATTTTATTGGTGTTAACTAACTTCGTGATTGACCTTGGCTCGCAATATTCGGCTAACCAAAAAATAGATTTAGCGCAAAGTTTGACCAGGGGTATCTTTATCGGCTTATTTAATGGATTCACTATCTTTGCGCTTTATAAATGGCTGGATCCTTATTCTTGGGTAGTGAAAATTATTTTAGCCGGCTCCTATTCCATATTTATTGGCGGCGTACTTTATACGGCATTGTTGACATTCTTGCACCGTTTAACCCTTAAAGGAGAACCGTCAAAGCGAAGAGATGAATTTACTTTTCCGCTTATTTGGGAACGGGTAAAAAGTGACGTCTGGAGGTGGATGAAATTAGAATACGGCCGGCATATCATCATCCAATGTCCTTACTTGAATTTAGGCGCGTTTGGCAGAATCTTATTTGCTGTAGTTTTGGGCGCTATCGTAGCCATATATTTCGGCCATTGGCTGAATAAAGAGAAGGCGCTTTCTTCATCCATAGAGGGTAACCACCCCTTGTGCCCGATTAAGCAGCTGTGGCAAGCGCTTAAGCATATTGATGAGCCAGAAGCAGCCTGGGGTTTCTTAAGGATTGCCTATTATAACACCATTGCAGATTATCAGCATTTAAGGGCTAATGATACCCGCGGTTCGCCGCTCAATCCGCCCAGTAAGGGCGCACTTGGCCATCCTTTAGGCCAAGGTGCGTTATGC
>CAZPSS010000141.1:0-3460 GCA_964589565.1 uncultured Planctomycetia bacterium | reverse complement strand
CAAACTTACGTTCACTTCGTTCCGTAAGTTTGGGCCTCATTTACTTTTTATTACTTTATCAATCTGTTTTACCTGCTTCAATAATCTCTCCAATTCACGGAAATCAATCATATTCGGCCCGTCGCAGAGCGCCTTATCCGGCTGAGGGTGGACCTCCAGAAAAAGCCCGGCGCAGCCAACCGCAACTGCCGCCCTGGCTAAAACAGAAACGAATTGCCGCTCACCGCCCGAGGAAACACCCCTTGCTCCGGGAAGCTGCACACTATGCGCAGCGTCAAAAATTACCGGGTAGCCGTATTCGCCTAAAATCGCCAGCGCCCGCATATCGCTGACGAGGTTATTGTAGCCGAAGGAGCTTGCCCGCTCGGTAATGATTATATTTTTATTGCCGGTGGAGGCAACCTTCTCGATAACATTTTTTATATCCCAGGGGGCTAAAAATTGGCCCTTTTTTATGTTAAGGGGCACCTTTGTCTTCGCTGCGGCCAAAAGCAGGTCTGTCTGGCGGGACAAAAGTGCCGGAATTTGAATTACGTCTAAGACAGAGGCGGCTTCTGCGACTTCTGTGCGGCAGTGAATATCGCTAAGAACAGGCACAGACAACTCCCGCTTAACCTTTTTTAAAATCTCCAGGCCCCTCTTTATTCCCGGCCCGCGATAGGACTCAAGCGAAGTGCGATTGGCTTTATCGTAGCTGGATTTAAAGATAAAAGGGATATCCATTCTCCGGGAGAGCTTCTTTAATTCCCGCGCGCAATCAAGGCAAAATTTCTCTCCCTCAATCACGCAAGGCCCGGCGATTAGCACTATGGGGTTGGAATTACTTAATTTTATCTTTCCAATTTTTACTTCGCGAATCTTTTTCATTTTTAACTTATGACTTATGACCTACTTGTGCCCGCAAGGGTATGACTTACGACTTTTGTTTTCTGACATCTTAACTCTAACTTTCTCTAAATCCTGCGGCGTATCCACGCCGATAGTATTAAAGCGCGTCTCAATAAGTTTTATTTTATACCCGTTCTCCAGGGCGCGCAGCTGTTCCAGCCTTTCCGCTTTCTCCAGCTCCCCCTCGGGTAAATTGGTAAAGGTGAATAAAAAGTCCTTGGTGTAGGCATAAAGCCCCAGATGTTTATAGAAAGAGGGGGATTGTAATGCCGCCGGAGCCGCCCCTGAATACGGAATAAGGGAACGCGAAAAATAAAGGGCGAAATTATCCTTGTCTTTAACTACTTTTACTACATTGGGGTCTTTTAAATCATGCTCATCCTCAATTTTATGAATCAAAGAGGCCATGGGAATACCGGGGTCCTCCGACAGACAACCCACTAACTCATCAATCATAGAAAAATGAATCAACGGCTCATCCGCCTGAATATTTACGACAATCTCAGTATCTATCGGATTGACCACTTCGGTCAGGCGGTCTGTGCCGGATTTATGCCCTTTCGCCGTGAGCACTGCCCGGCCGCCAAAGTTCTCCACCGCTTTTAATACCCTTTCATCGTCGGTAGCAACCACCAGGTCTTCCAGGGCGCCGGCTTTGAGCGCTTCTTCATAGGCATATTGAATTAAAGGGCGCCCGAGGAGCTCGGCGAGGACCTTGCCCGGGAAACGGCTCGATTCGAACCTTGCCGGAATTACGCCTATTGCCCTCACTTTAGCTTCTCCAGCAATTCTTCCTGCGTAGCCACCGTCACGCCTACCTTTCCCACCACAATGCCGGCAGCGTAATTGGAAAGATAGGCGGCCTCCGGCATTGAGGCCCCGCTGGCTAAAGCCACGGTAGCTGCTGCTACGACCGTATCCCCCGCGCCTGAAACATCGAATACCTCCTGGCAAACGGTGGGAATGTGCAGGGACTGGCGCTTATTCTCAAAAAGGCACATCCCGTTTTCGCCGAGAGTAATTAATACTGCCTGGCAGTCTTGTTTGGCAAGTAAAGTCCGGCCGGCTTCTTCCAGGTCTTTCTCGCTTTTTATTTCTTTACCTGTTGCCCTGGCCGCCTCATAGTGGTTAGGGGTAATTAGAGTGACATTGCGGTAAAAAGAAAAATGGTTTTCTTTGGGGTCGACTGTGATAATCTTTTTATGTTTTTGCGCCAGAGATACGACTTCCTGAAGAAGCCTGGGCACAACCACTCCCTTGCCGTAGTCTTCGATAAGCACTGCCTCGACCTCGCAAATCTTCTCTCTTAAAAAGGTGATTATCTGGCCGATTATATTATCGTCGATTTCCTCGACCTTCTCCCGGTCGATGCGCACCACCTGCTGATGGTGGGCAATCACCCGGGTCTTCAAAGTAGTGGGCCGCTCATTATCGATAATGATGCCTTCCACGTCGATGTTCTTGCGGCGCAATTCATCAGTGAGGACCCTGCCGCGCTCATCGCTGCCGATGACCCCGCAGATATACGCTTGCGCCCCCAGGGCGTGGATATTATTGGCTGCATTTGCCGCCCCGCCCGGCATAAAAGACTCCGAATTAACCCAGACTACCGGCACAGGCGCCTCCGGGGAAATGCGGGAGACCGCACCCCAGATAAACTCATCCAGAATTAAATCTCCAACGACCAGTATCTTCGCCCGCCTAAAATTGGCAACAGCCCTTTTTAATCCCGCTTTATCCTGCTTTACCATTTTCTACCCTCTTGAAATGCCCATAACAGAAACCTTATTTTAGCACCTAATTTACGGGCTGTCAAACAATACAGTAATTTTATTTTATATATTTATTAAAGGAATATTCTACGTAGCCGCATAAAACCTCCTGAACTTTCACAGGAGGCGGTACCACAAAATAATGAGAGATTATTGCGTGGGCTACCTCATGGCCAAGCACACCTGAATTTATCTCCTCTGCAGAAATATAGATGGTGTTCCTTCCATAAAAATAAAACGAAGGAACGTTTATTTCCTTCCTGAAGCGCTCTTGCAGAATTCTACCGAGATAATCTTTATCCGGCAGGACTTCCAGATTTATCCGGAAACTATACATATGGATATCCAAAATATCGGATACCTCTAAATATATTTCATCCAGAATATTTTCTAATATATTCTCTAAATTAGGAGAATTTTTAAAGGCAGCTACATCCAGATGCAGAAAATGATTTATCTCTAATTTCTTCACTAGATTGTAACTATCGATGTCCTCGTGAATATGGGCCTTAAAATACTTACTTTTTAATTCTAAGGCGAACAGGTTTTGAGAAGGAAGAAGAAGCAGAAGCAGAAGAAAAACAGAAAAAGAAAGAAGGAGTTTCTTAAAGGACAGCATTTATATTTTAAAGTAATTTAAAATATCTTCTAATTCTTTCAATTTAGCATTAACAGCGCCTCTATCGTTATAGGAGGTTTGCAAAATGTCTTTTAGTTGTAATGCCTTATCTTTCAAAGCCTTATGCTTGTCTTTTAAAGAATCTGCTAAATCAGAAAGGGCATTGGCTAAAGCCTGAAGC
>CAZPSS010000140.1:502-3474 GCA_964589565.1 uncultured Planctomycetia bacterium | reverse complement strand
ATTAAGATGAAGGCAAAAGAATTAAGAGAAAAAACATCGGAAGAATTAAAAGAGAAGCTTCACTCTCTAAAAAAGGAATTGTTTAATTTGCGATACCAGGAGAAAACAGGCAGATTAGAGAAGCCCAGCCTTATTCGAAGCATCAAAAGAGATATTGCAAGAATTCTCACAATCATTAAGGAAAAAGAAGATGGAAAAAAGGCGCAGTAAAGGAAAGATTAAAGAGGGCACCGTTCTCAGCGACAAGATGGATAAGACCATAGTGGTGAGAGTGAATAGGCTGATTAAACATAAAAAATATGGCCGCGTTATAAAATGTGCCACCAAGTTTAAGGTTCACGACGAGCAGAATCAAGCCAAGACAGGAGACAAGGTACGGATAACACAGACCCGCCCTCTCTCTAAGGAAAAGAGATGGCGCCTTGTAGAAATAATCGCAGAAGCAACGCGGAACTATACGCGAAACAACGCGGAAATTCAGCGTAGTTCTGCGTAAAGTTCCGCATAGTTCAGCGTTGTGAGGAGCGAAGCGACGAACAATGATACAGATGCGTTCAATATTAGATGTGGCGGACAATACAGGCGCCAAACGGGCTTCTTGTATAGGCGTTATTGGTCGTTCGGGCAGAAGGTATGCGGATATCGGAGATATCATTAGCTGCAATATTAAAGAATCAACCCCTGATGCAGTGGTGAAAAAGGGAGAAGTAGTCAAAGCGGTGATTGTGAGAACCAGAAGCCCGATTCGTCGTCCTGACGGCTCGTTCTTAAGATTTGACCGCAATGCCTGTGTAGTTATTGATGTCCAGATGAATCCGCGGGGCACAAGGATTTTTGGGCCTGTTGCCCGGGAATTAAGGGATAAAAATTTTATGAAGATAATTTCTTTAGCCCCCGAGGTCATATGAAGTTCACAGTTGACAGTTCACAGTTGACAGTAAAAATTGAAGAAAATGTTAAAAATTAGAAAAAATGACATAGTAGTCTGTTGTGCAGGAAAGGATAGAGGTAAAAAAGGGAAGGCCCTGGCCGTTTTTCCTGAGCGCAATCGCGCTATCATAGAGGGGATAAATTTAATAAAAAAGCATACCCGCAAGACCCGCCAGGACCAGCAGGGAGGTATTATCCAAAAAGAAGCATCTATTCACATTTCTAACCTGATGCTCTTTTGCAACAAATGCAACAAGGCCGCAAGAATTAGCTATACTTCACTAAAAGACGGCAGCAAAGCCAGAAGATGTAAGAGATGCCGTGAGGTTATAGGGTAAGTGAGGGCATAAGTTATGGAGCTTTTGTTTTAGGTAGATGTGACATAACTTATTGTCGAACTTACCCCCCCTGCATTCTTGCAGAATGCAAGAAGGGGGGGTTAATTCGCACAAACTGAAGTAGAAAAACTAAAGAAGATTGATTTACGTCGCTACGCTCCGTAAATCAAGTGCTCATTAAAATGACTCCACGATTATTAGAAAAATACAGGAAAGAAATTGTTCCCGCCCTTATGGAGAAATTCGGATTTAAAAATAGAGCTCAGATTCCGCGTTTAGAAAAGATAGTTGTAAATATGGGCGTAGGCCAGGCCGCGCATGATATTAAGCTTTTAGAGCAGGCGGCAGCCGAGTTGGCACAAATTTCAGGGCAGAAGCCGGTAATTACTAAAGCGCGCAAGGCCATTTCAAATTTCAAAATAAGAAAAGGCGCATCGGTGGGGTGCAAGGTTACTTTGCGCGGATTTAAAATGTATGAATTCTTCGACCACCTGATAAGCGCGGCTTTGCCCAGAATTAGAGATTTTCGGGGGTTCTCGCAGAATTCTTTTGATGCCGACGGTAATTATTCTTTGGGAATAGTCGAGCAAACCATTTTTCCGGAAATAGATATTGACAAAGTCAAGCGGATTCAAGGAATGAATGTTGTCATAGTAACTACAGCTGAAAGCGTCGCGAAGGCGCGCCAGCTTCTGAAAGCGTTCGGTTTTCCTTTTAGGTAAACACGGATGGACGCAGATTTAAAAGCACGGATTAACACGGATAAATTCGTATGGCAAAAAAATCGCTGATAGCGAAAGCAAAAAGAGACCCGAAGTTTAAGGTTAGAAAGTATCACCGTTGTCGTGCCTGCGGAAGACGAAGGGGTTATATGCGCCGCTTTGGATTATGCAGGATTTGTTTCCGTGAATTGGCTTTGCAGGGAGAAATCCCCGGAGTAACCAAAGCTAGTTGGTAATAAATTCGTTAGTCCGTTGCTTCGTTAGTCCGTAAAAGCATTAAATAAATTTATCAATACAAATCGTTACGAACTAACGGACAAACGAAGATTATATTAAGGAAAGGCATAAGATGAGTGTAACTGATCCGATAGCAGATATGTTTACAGTTATCCGCAATGCCAGCAGGGCAAAAAAAGATAAGGTGCAATTGCCTTCCTCTAAGTTAAAATTGGAGGTTCTCAATGTTCTGAAAAGGGAAGGATATATAAAGAACTATAAGCACATCAGTGATGAAAAACAAGGAAGGATAATGGTGTATTTGAAGTTTAATAAAGAAAAGGCTCCGGCCATAACCAATATAAAACGTATATCCAAGTCGGGTTTGAGGGTTTATGTTCCTAAGGACAAGATTCCCCGCGTATTACGGGGAATGGGGATGGCGATAATTTCCACATCTTCAGGAATTTTTACTGATACGCAGGCACGCAATCAAGGCGTGGGAGGAGAAGTGCTTTGTTATGTGTGGTAAGTGAGCCCCCACCGTTTTGTTTCGTTTTGCTTCGCAAAGCGAAACAAAACGAAACAGTGGGGGCGAACTTACCCCCCCTGCATTCTTGCAGAATGCAAGAAGGGGGGGGTTAATTCGCACAAACTTAAGAAGATTAACTAAAGGAGATAGAGTTATGTCACACTTCGTGTTCCATAACTCCAGTGCTCATTAAAATGTCAAGAGTAGGAAAAAAACCGATAGATATTTCTGTGG
>CAZPSS010000140.1:0-492 GCA_964589565.1 uncultured Planctomycetia bacterium | reverse complement strand
CAGGCACGCAATCAAGGCGTGGGAGGAGAAGTGCTTTGTTATGTGTGGTGACATTACTTACTTAAACGGAGAAATGTGATGTCTCGAGTAGGAAAAAAACCGATAGATATTTCTGTGGATATCAAAGTAGAAATCAAAGACTCAAAAATTACTGTCCAAGGTCCGAAAGGAAAGCTGGAAAAAACTATCCACCCGCGGATAAAGGCAGAGGTCAAAGAGAAACAAATTGTAGTTACAAGGGCTTCTGACTCAATTCTGGATAGGTCTTTGCATGGTTTGACAAGAAATATTATTTTCAATATGGTTAAGGGGGTTAGCCTTGGCTTCAGTAAAGAATTAGAGTTAAGAGGCGTAGGGTTTCGCGCTCAAGCTAAGGATAAGGTTTTAAATCTTCAGCTGGGCTTCTCGCACCCCATAAATTTTACTATCCCTGAAGATATTTCGGCGCAAACTCCCAAGCCTACACAGATTGTAGTCAAGGGCGCTGATAAG
>CAZPSS010000139.1:0-3542 GCA_964589565.1 uncultured Planctomycetia bacterium | reverse complement strand
TATTTCTTAAACACAAAGGGGCCGCTTTAGTGCTGGATGAAGAAACTGCATCTTGCGAAGATTTAGAAAAGCTCCTGCGTGAGCTTTTCGGCAGTAAAAAAATACGGGAAAGCTTATCGCAAAAAATCAGGTTACTCAAAATCCCTCAGGCAAGTCGCAACCTAAAAGAAGAGGTTCTTGCTTTATACAGAGGCCGCTATGTTCCGGTATAGGAAACTATATAGCGGATACCACTGCGAAAATCGCCCATTAAGGTTATCGCCGCAGGCGATTTTCTTGACAAATAAAGAAAGGGTCCATCTCATCGGCATTGGCGGTATCGGAATGAGCGGTATTGCCCAAATTCTTTTAGCCCAGGGGAAAGCAGTCAGCGGCTCCGACTTAAAATCTTCAGAGCTTATTGGAAAGTTAAAGGCTTTGGGCGCTAAAGTGTTTATCGGGCATTCTCCCTCTAATATAACAGATGCAAGCTTAGTAATTTACAGTTCGGCGATTAAACAGACCAACCCTGAACTTGTGGCTGCTTATTCACAGGGCATCCCGGCGCTAACCAGAGCCGAAGCTCTATCCATATTGGCAAATCAGAAAAAGGCGATTGCTGTCAGCGGAGCCCATGGCAAGACTACTACGGCCTCTTTAATTTCGCACATATTGGTAAGCTGCGGCCTCAATCCTACTGTCTGCGTTGGGGGTGAACTCTTTAGCCTTAACGGAAATGCGCATTTAGGGAAGGGGCGTTTCTTTGTTCTGGAGTCCGACGAAAGTGATGGCTCATTCCTAAGCTTAAACCCTCTTTATTCAGTAATCACTAACATTGACAGGGAACACTTGGATTTCTATAGGGATTTAGAACATATAACAGAAACCTTCCTCAGATTTATGAAGAATACAAAAGAAGAAGGTTGTATATTTCTCTGCCAGGATGACCTGGACTTAATTAAACTCAAAGCCTCTTTAAATAAAAGGGCCTTTAGTTTCGGTTTATCAGAGCAGGCAGATATCTTTCCAAAAGATATAAAGGTGCAAAATAACCTGACGAGGTTTGACTGTATCTATAAAGGCCGGGCTCTCGGTGAAATAACTTTAGGAATTCCCGGACGGCATAATATCAGTAATAGCCTGGCATCCGCTGCTCTGGGGCTGGAAATAGGACTTGACTTTAACTCCATTCGGGATGCCTTAGCTTCCTACCGGGGAGTGAGACGAAGGCTTGAGCTAAAGTTGAAAGACAAAGATATTCTAATTTTTGACGATTACGCTCACCATCCCACCGAAATCAAAGCCACATTAGAAGCCTTAAGAAGCTTCAAACATAAAAGGCTGGTGGCTCTTTTTCAACCCCATCGCTATACGCGGACAAAATTCTTAATTGATGATTTTGGCAGCTGTTTCCGCGGGGTAGACCGTTTAATCATTACCGATATCTATGCGGCCAGCGAACCTGCTATTGAGGGAATAAGCGCAAAAAATATTTGCCAAAAAGCCCGGGAAGCAGAAATTGAAGATGTGCGTTTTTTGCCCAAAAAGGAAATATTGAAGTATCTTCTCCAGGAGATTCGGTCCGGCGACCTTATTGCAATAATGGGCGCCGGAGATATTGGGAATATTGCCGATGCATTGGTTAAAGAGATTAAAGGCTCGCCCGCGCTTTAGTGAACCCTTAAGCGCCCATACGACGTTGTGTGTAGGCGGCCCGGCAGATGTGTGGCTGGAGCCGAAGGATCTTGCTGAATTGAAAGAAATAGTTTGTTCATGTCTTGCGGAAAAGCTTCCATATTTTGCAATCGGCAGAGGCAGTAACATTCTCGCCAGCGACAAAGGTTTTAAGGGCGCAGTAATCTCTTTGAATACTCCTGCTTTTACCAAAATGGAGTTTAAAGGAAATTATATCACTTGTGGCGGGGGCCTGCCTCTGGAAAAACTGATTAGAGAAGCGCAAAAAAGAGGATTGGGAGGATTGGAATTTTTAGCAGGGATCCCGGCAACCGCCGCGGGAGCGCTGGTCGCGAATGCCGGAAACCAAAAGAAGGCCATTGGTAACTTGGTTAAAAACATAACTGTAATGGATAAAAAGGGGAGGAGCCGATTACTAAAAAAGAAAGAGCTGCGGTTTGGCTATCGCAAGTCCAGCTTAAATAGATATATTGTACTTGAGGCGCAGTTTGAGCTGGTAAAAAGAAACCCAAAAAAGGTTAAGGAAAATATCGCTGCGAATTTAGAGCGAAAAAGAAAAACGCAGGATTTAGCCGCTAAAAGCGCCGGCTGTATTTTTAAGAATCCCTTCTCCATTCGGCACCCCCGCCACCCCCGCCTGCCTCGCATTAAGCTGGGCGGGCAGGGTTTAAGCGCAGGGAAAATGATTGAGGCCTGTGGATTAAAACAAAGGCGTAGGGGAGGAGCCGAGATATCCGCAAAACACGCCAACTATATTATTAATCGCAACGGGGCCAAGGCACGTGATATTTTGTATTTGATAAAATTAATCCAAAGAGAAGTAAAAAAGAAATTCGGCGTGCTCCTTGAGCCGGAGATAAGAATACTGAGATGAACAAATTAGGTCGGATAGGGGTGTTGATGGGCGGGCCATCCAGTGAACGCGAGATTTCGCTTAAGTCGGGCAAAGCGGTTTATCGGGCGCTCAAAGAGCAAGGCCTGGATGTTGTAGCTTTGGACATTGGCAATAACCCCACAAAAGAAATAAAGCAGGCTAAAATATCTTGCGCCTTTATTGCCCTGCATGGAAAATTCGGTGAAGACGGAACAATCCAGAGAATTCTGGAATCTCTGCACATTCCTTATACCGGCTCAGGTATTATTGCCAGCAAGCTTTGTTTAGATAAGGTTGCCTCCAGGCGAATCCTTAAGCGCTATAATATTCCTGTTCCCCAATATGCTCTTTTAGAGCGCAACTCCTGGAAAAAGTGTTTGAAAGAATTAAGTCTTCGATTCCCTGTAGTAGTAAAGCCATCCAGCCAGGGCTCAAGCATCGGTATAACCTTTGTAGATAAGATTCGTAATTTAAATTATGCAATAGATTCCGCCTTTAAATATGACGATACGGTCATAATCGAAAAATTCATTAAAGGCAGGGAAATCACCGTAGGAATACTGGGAGGCAGGGCTTTGCCTGTTGTGGAAATAGCGCCAAAGAGGCAATTCTTTGATTTCCAGGCTAAATACCTTAAAGGTAAAAGCGATTATGTAGTCCCGGCTAAATTGCCTAAGGCCTGTTATAAGCAGGCGCAGCAACTGGGACTTCTGGCGCACAAGGCTTTAGGCTGCCGCACATTCTCGCGCATAGATATGATTTTAAGCATGGGCAAACCTTTTATCTTAGAGGCCAATAGCATCCCCGGCCTGACCTCAGCGAGCCTCCTGCCTATGGCCGCGGCGGCCTGCGGCATAAATTTTGGCCAGCTTTGCCTGAAAATAGTAAGTGAGGCCGCGACTTACGGAACAAAGTGAACGTAAGTCGCTGGCCGAACTTACCCCCCCTGCTTTCTTGCGAAAGTACCCCTGCTTTCTTGCGAAAGCAAGAAGGG
>CAZPSS010000138.1:0-3548 GCA_964589565.1 uncultured Planctomycetia bacterium | reverse complement strand
GGATACCACTTCGAAAATCGCTTCTTAGAGTTATCGCTGAAAGCGATTTTCTTGATATACTGGTCTAACCTTAAGCCTTTATCTATAGCGGCAACCTTGAGTTGGAAGTTCTCCATCCTTCGGGGCTCCCTTTGGTCGCTCAGGATGGCCCTGAGCGAAGTCGAATGGGCCATTTTCTCCACCAGATTAGAGAGGCGCTTACAAAAATTCCTACGCTGATGAGTTGATGGGTGGTTAGATTTGCCAATACCGGCAGGTTATCACCGCGTAAATACTCCATAAAAAAGCGTAAGATGCTATAAAAGAGACAGTACAAAAGAAAGGCTTGGCCTGCATAAGCCTTTCTTCCCTTTTTAGCTTGAAAGGTTCTTAAGATAATAAAAATTAAGAGCAAACTTAGCGAATTATAGATTTGTACAGGGTGACGGGCTATATTTTGGCCGGGAAAATAAACAAGGCATCCGGAATTTGCGGGTTTTCCATAGCAGCAGCCGTTTAAAAAACAACCGATCCTTCCTATAGCCTGAGCTAGAGCTAAATAAGGACAAACTATGTCAAAAGTCTTAAGCGCAGGCAGGCGTTGCCGCTTCAAAAAAATGCTTGCGAAAATTGTCGCTATGAGAAATCCGCCATAAAAGCTCAGGCCTCCTCTGTGGAGCATCAATATTTGCTGAGGATAATCAATGTAAAATTTTAGATTTTGTAAAATGTAAAAGAGGCGCGCCCCTAAAATCCCTGAAATCACCAGCCCCAGAGAAAGATTCAGTATCTTCTCCGGCGGTATACCTTGTTTCATAGCCTCCGACTTTGCCAGATATGTACTGAGGATAAAGGCCACAGCTACTGAAAGGCCATAAGAGTAAACTGTCAAAGGGCCTAGTTGGAAAAGTATGGGATACATTTATTTAACGTAAATGCTTTGCTAATGTCAAATGACAAATTCCAAATGACAAATAAATCATTTAATCTCAAATAATTTAATAATTTGAAATTTGGATTTTATTTGGATTTTGGATTTTGATATTTGTCATTAGGCCTTTGGGCCTGTGTTTAAGTATCTGCAAGACTAACAACACCGTGCCGATGGTAATGGCGCTGTCGGCTATATTAAAGACAGGCCAAATCCGAAAATCTAAAAAATCAATTACAAAACCCAGGCGTATCCGGTCAACCAGATTACCTATTGCCCCGCCTAAAATCAGAGACAAGAAAATCGCCTTCGGGGGTAAGCTTTTGACGATTTTCGCCGCCCCCTCCCCCTTGTTTTCTTCGAAAACAAAACAGGGGGACACGCCTGTTTTGATTTCCCGGCCTTTGGCTGGGAAATCAAGGGGGGGACATACTTTTCTAGACAGCAATAAAAAAAGAAGTATTATAGCAACGAAAGAAATACACAGAAAGATAGAGCTATCTATTTGAGAGAATAGCCCAAAGGCCAAACCTTTATTGCAGACAACACTGATATGAAAAAAATTTTTTATTACAGGTAGAGATTCGCCGGGCTGCAGATTCTTAAGGACAATAAATTTGGCCAGCTGGTCAGTGATTATTAACGGTAGAATAATTAAAAAAACTAACATAACAAAGTTTTTAATCTGTGCAATCAAGACTTAATCTGTGTAATCAGGGCTCAATGAAGCAGTTAGGACTTTTTCGAGCCCTCTTCTTTTCTTTGGCAATCTATGCAAAGGATTGCATGGGGCACGGCGCGCAGGCGCCTGCGGCCGATTTCTTTATTGCAGCTTGGGCATCGGCCGTAAGTCTTATCTTTTATTCTTACTAATGCCTCATCAATTGCATAAATCAGTTTTTGGCTATCGGAGGCAAGGTTTAAAGAAAACTCCCGCTCATAATTATCCGAAGCCACATCAGCCATGTGGAAAGAGTATCCCGAGAGATCGCCGGAGGCTTCTCTTTGGGATTTGTTCAATGTGTCTTTTGTAATATTCTTCATTTCCCAAATAAGCTCTTCCCGCTTCTTCAAAAGCAGCTTCTTAAATTTCTCTAAATCTTTTTTGTTCACCTTTAGTTTCTCCCTTCCATTACTTTTACGCATCTCTCGCAAATTTTAGGATGTTTAAGAACTTTCCCAACCGAAGAGCGGTAATTCCAACAACGCGCGCACTTAGAAAAATCTATTTTTTCCACCCCCATTCCTAAATGCTCGTTTTCTGGGTTTGTCAATATCCCTTTAGAAAAAGCGCTCACGCGTTGCACAGAAACATCGGAGACAATAAAAATTGAAACAAGCAGGTTAAGGTTGCCTTTTAAAAATTGGAAAAGTTCATCTGTTTTTGCATAAAGGCGTACTCTGGTTTCTAAAGAGCTGCGGATTAATCCTTTCTCTCTTTCGTTTTCAATCGCCTTAAGTACAACGTCGCGTATTTTACTCAACTTCTCTATTTTGTGGTCTATGACAGGATTGATCCATTTTCGCTCTATCTTGGGCCAGGCGTGCAAAAGGACCGAATGCCTGCCCGCCTCGCGCAAAGAGGGGCAGGCGGGCCTGCCCTCCCCGTCTAAAATCCCGCAAAGGCGTTCCCAGAGCTCCTCAGCCGTAAAAGTAAGTATAGGCGCCAGGATCTTTGTAAGTGAAGTAAGAATCTCGCAGATTGCAGTCTGCGCTGAACGGCGGGCTGAGCTTTCTTTGTCAAAAGTATAAAGCCTGTCTTTTAAGACATCCAAATAAAAAGAAGACATCTGCTGCACGCAGAAATTATACAGCCGGCGAAATATCTTATAGTAACGAAAATGCTCAAAGTCGTAAGTTACATCCGTTAATAATCGCGCCAGAGAGGATAATGCCCATTTGTCCAGTTCCTGAAGCTGGCTGTATTTTACTTTCCTATCAGGCGTAAAGTCGTAGAGGTTGCCTATAAGAAAACGCAGAGTGTTGCGAATCTTTCGGTAGGCCTCGACAATGCTTGTTAAAATCCGGGGAGAAATCCTTACATCATCGGTGTAATCGCAGGAGGCAACCCAGAGTCTTAATATTTCTGCCCCATATTGTTGGATTATCTCATCAGGCGTTATCACATTGCCTCTGGACTTGGACATCTTTTTGCCTTCCCCGTCTACTACAAAACCATGGGTTAGAACTTGTTGGTAGGGAGCCCTGCCTGTTAAGGGAATAGAACTTAAAAGTGCGCTTTGAAACCACCCGCGATGTTGGTCGCTTCCTTCCAGATAAAGCGAAGCCGGGAATTTAAGTTCTTTGTTTTTGACAAGAACCGCCTGGTGGCTGACTCCGGAATCAAACCAGACATCGATAATATCCTCTTCTTTAACAAAGTCTTCGCCATGACAGGCAGGACAGCGAACCTTCTTACCTAAAAGTTCATCTACGGTTTTAATAAACCATGCATCTGCCCCGAACTCTGAAACAATTGCGGCAAATCGCTCCATTATATCCGGCCGCAAGAGCGCTTTTGCGCAGCTGTTGCAATAAAACACAGGAATGGGTACGCCCCAGAATCTTTGTCGGGAAAGACACCAGTCGGGCCTGTTTTGAATCATACTGGAAATGCGGCTTTGCCCTCCTTCGGGAA
>CAZPSS010000137.1:0-3587 GCA_964589565.1 uncultured Planctomycetia bacterium | reverse complement strand
CGGCTTTGCTGGGGATGCAGGTATATATTAGGCGGGCCCTTTGCGGCAGGTGGCGTGAGGCCGCGGATACCTTCGGCCACGGCCGGCAGTATGAGCCCTTTGGACCGGATAAAACAATAGTAAGATAGTGCGGAGGAATAGATGTTCATAAAATTAGCCATATTTGCCCTGGTTTTCAGTTCTGCAGGGCTCCTTGCCTGGCAGTATTTTCCCTTATTGGCTGAGAGGATAAGTGGATATCAGACCAAAAAGGTCAAAGAATCAGCCAAGCGCCTGGATACTATGTTTGTAAAGGTCCCCGCTAAAAAACTCTTTCTTATCCACACATTAGCTCCTCTGGCTGCCGCAGCAATAGGCTTTTTACTTACCGGGAAGCTCTTTATAGCTCTAATCTCGGCTGCCTTTGGTTTAGTTCTACCCACTATCATTATCAAGAGATTGGAT
This sequence comes from uncultured Planctomycetia bacterium, assembly GCA_964589565.1. Taxonomy (GTDB): domain Bacteria; phylum Omnitrophota; class Gorgyraeia; order JAFGHF01; family JAFGHF01; genus CAZPSS01. The sequence goes on along the minus strand of CAZPSS010000137.1, from coordinate 3,143 downwards.
GTCAACCGAAAAAGGAAGTTTCAGGCCCAATTGGTCGATAGCCTGATGATACTCTCAAGCTCCCTAAAAGGCGGGCTTAGCCTGCTTCAGTCCATTGAGACCGTGGTGGAAGAAATGCCTGCGCCTATCTCTCAGGAATTTGCCCTGGTTCTGCGCGAAAATAAGATGGGTATTCCCCTGGATGAGTCCTTAGAGGGGCTGAATAGACGGATGAAGTCGGACGAACTCAATCTGATAACTACTGCCATATCCGTGGCCCGGGAGACAGGCGGAAACCTGCCCCAGACCTTTACCCAGCTCATCTATACCATCAGAGAAAAGACCAAATTGATGGGAAAGATAAGGACCCTGACTACACAGGGTAGATTGCAGGGGGCGATTATGTCTTTTCTGCCTATAGGCTTTGCCGGTGTAGTCTATTCCCTTAATCCGCGATTCTTTGATATTATGTTGCAGAACCAGTTAGGGCAGTTCCTGTTAGGATATGCCCTGGTTTCTCAACTCATCGGCATTTTTCTGATTATGAAATTTAGCAGAGTAGAGGTGTAACGATGCAATATCTTATCTTGTTAATAATATTTGCTGCGGTATTCTTCCTCACCCTGCAGTTTTTCCCTAAGGGAACGGAAAAGCTAATTCGCGAGCGATTGGCGCCTCAGGCAGGGAGAGAGAAGAAAAAATCACCCGGCGTGCGTCTTCTGAGGGTCCTTGCCCCAATAAATAAGCTTCTGAAGCTCAAGGCCTTAAGAGAGAAGATAAAGACCTCATTGACCTCTGCCGGCTCGTCTTTAACTGTGAATGAATTTCTGGCTCTCAAAGAGCTATGCATTATTTTCTTACCCGCCATCTATGTAATTTTCGTCGGTTTGCCTGAGGTCCAGCCCGTCTGGGTAGTTGGCCTGGCCGGATTGGGATTTGTCCTTCCCGAGCTCCGGCTTAAGCAGAGGATAAACGCCCGGCACAGCGCCATTGCCAAGGCCCTGCCTAATGTGATTGACCTGTTGAACCTCACCGTCGGGGCAGGATTGGACTTTATGGTAGCGGTGAAGAAGATGGTAGAGCGCTCCGAGCCGAACCCTCTGGTCGAGGAACTCCATCAGGTCTGGCAGGAGACCAAGGTGGGGGTAACCCGCCAGGAGGCCCTGCGCAATATGGCTCGCAGGATAGATATGCCGGAGGTTTCCTCCTTTGTGCGCACACTGGTCCAGGCGGACAGGATGGGCACAGGCATTGAAGAGGCGCTCAGGATGCAGTCGGAAGAGGCCCTGGTGATGCGTTTTCAAAAGGGAGAAAGAGAGGCGCTCAAGGCGCCGATAAAGATGTTGTTTCCGCTGCTGGTCTTTATTCTCCCGGTAGTCTTGATTATCGTCGGCGGGCCGATAATCTTACAGTTCTTACAAGGCGGTTTTGGGTTGAGATAAAATGAACGCTAAAGAGAATACACAACATAATAATACTATTAGTAGGGCTAATAATATACTATTAGCCCCTAAGGGAACCTTTATCCGCTGGCAGAGCAAGACCTGGGTGAAGGTCGTTGCCTTGCTTGTGCTGGCGCTCTTTTTCTGGCAGAGCTCGGCCTTTGCTTATTCCTATAAAGGCACGCCTACTAATTTAAAAGACCTTTTCCAGAATCAGACTAAAGCTCAATTTGATAAAGAGATGGGCCGGTTGGCTGTGTCCACTGCTGTGAGTTGCGCTTTTGCCGCGGCTGCCGGCTACGCCGGCGCTGGGATAGCCGGTTTAGCAGGCCCAGGCGCAAGCATAGGTATGCAGGCGTTAGTAATCGGAGGTGCTATTACTGCCGGCGCTGCTATCGGAGGGACAGGGGCTTACGTTAATAGCCGGTATGTTTATAACCAGGATCACAGCCAGGCTAAAACAGCGACATTGCTTGGCGCTGCCAGCGGCGCTGTTTCTGCCGGTGTTGGGATGTTGCGGTTGGGTGGAGGATGGACTGGTGCGCTTGCCGGCGCAGGAATCGGCGGCGTTTCCGGCGCAGGCTTAGGATACGCAATAGACGGAGAAGGAGGCGCCTGGGCCTGCGGCTTTCAGGGCGCTGTGTCCGGAGCTGTAGCCGGGGCAATGAGTGGTACAAGCGGAACAACATCTGAAGGTGTAGATCCTTATAGTACAGACGGTGATTTTGCCATGAATACTCCCGGGGACCAATCCAGTACAACAACATACGGAGGGGATACATCATACGAGACGCAGGGTGCATATAGTGGTACGGGTAATAACGACACTAACTATGCAATGAATACCCCATGGGACAAATCCGGCAGCGGCAGTTATTACGATAGGTATCTAGCTAATGGTGGAAATCCAACTATACCTGTTAATAAATTGAATATTCCAACGTATGGGGATTATAATAGTTCCCCTGCTACTACCCAAACTACCACCCAAGGCTTCGGGGCTAAGGCCGGGGATTTTGCAAAGAGTGTTTACGATTCACCATTGGCTCGGGATATGGCGGTAGGTTTTGCTAACGCCTATCTTACACATGAGCTTAGCGAAGCTGTTATGGGTGATATTTATCTTCGGACAGTTGATGATGAAACCGGCGAATGGGATCAGGAAAAAGCCGAGTTCTGGAGCACTGTTGCCTGCGCCACGGTTATAGGGGCCTTAAACGCTCCAACCACGCTGGGTGAAGAAGTTACTGCCCAGCAGGAAAAGAGTTGGAAAGGAGCTTTGAAGACTTTTGGTAAAGGCGCGGCTGTGGGCGCTCTTAGCGGCCTGGGTTCAGCCTACGCGGTTGATGAAGCCCGCCGGCATATGAGTGAACAGAATTTTGAGGTTGCTAAACCGGCGATACGGCAGTTAGGCGGAATCGTTCTCACCGGGGCCGGCCGGGGGATAGTTGGTAAAAATCCTTTGGGAGTTTTTAGAAAAGCTACCCCGGAAGAGGCGGAGGTTATAGAGGATACCAGAAGTTACCAAAAGATTTTGGGTGATTTTAAAGCTTTTGCAGATAGAAGGCTTCGTTTAGACCCTGCCCCTATGGAGCCATCGTTTTCTTTCTTGCCGGAAGGTGATCTTTTTCCGGATAGAGTCGTAGGAGGAGATACTGGAGAGTATATTATGAAAGTGGATGAAAAAACAGGAAAACGCACATGGGATTATTATAGGACAGG
>CAZPSS010000136.1:0-3592 GCA_964589565.1 uncultured Planctomycetia bacterium | reverse complement strand
GGCCTCGCCCAGGAGGGCTCGGCACTCCCTCGGACATTTCGTCCTCGGTCGCTTCGTCGCTCGCTACGCTTGCTCCTCGCAATGACAAGATTTAATTCTTGAGTCTAAATAGCTTTGCAAAATTAGTTGGGCGGCAAGCCTATCAATGTTTCTCTTGCGCTTTTTTCTGCTTAAGTCTGCCTTAAGCATTACCTTTTCTGCCTGCGCGGAAGTCAAGCGTTCATCCCAGGCTTTGACGGGCAGATTAATTCTCTTTTTCAAATCCTCCAAAAGCGAGGCCACTTCTTTGGCTTTTTTTCCCACACTGCCGTCTAACTTCACGGGCATTCCCACAACAATTTCTGTAACGCGATTTTCTTCGGCTATATCGCAAATAGCGCAAATAGCTTCATCTTTAGTCCGGCATTTTAAAGTGGGACGGCCCTGGGCCGTTAAGCCTAACTCATCGCTTATAGCCACGCCAATATTTTTTTCTCCCACATCCAACGCTAATATTCTCATTACAAATACTTCCTAAGCCGCTTGTCTTTCTCTAAGATTTCTGTGAGTTTCCTTACATCCTGGGCATTATCTTTCTTGCAGACTAAAGTAGCGGCTGCGGTGTGCACGATGATTAAATCGCGAAGGCCTAATGTAGCAATCAAATGTTTATTTTCGCTAAAAATAATCGAATCACAAGTATCGATGCCTCTGTGCAGGCCGCAAATAATATTGCCGCGGCTATCCTGAACAAACAAATCTCGCGAAAGATTGTTCCATGACCCCAAATCCTGCAAGGAAAAATCACCCACTACCGTATAAATGTTCCGGGCCTTCTCCATAATGCCGTAATCAATAGAAATATTTTTGAATATGCCGTATTCTTTAGCTAAGCGGTTTTTATATTGGGGCAAGTCTCTATCTTTTTCTATTCTTTGCAAGCCGCAGTAAAGCCGGGGCAGGTGCTTTTTAATTGCCTTAAGAATATTCTCGGCCTTCCAGGCAAAAATCCCGGCATTCCAAAGATAGTTTTTGCTTTTAACATACCTCTTTGCCTTTGCCAGAGTGGGCTTTTCTATAAACTTTTCCACTTTAAATATTTTCTGTCTTCTGTCTTCTGTCTTCCCCGGCCCGCTTCGCTTTGCCGGGGCGGGCTGTCTTCTGTCTATTTTCAGGTATCCAAATTCCTGCGCCGGACGATGAGGGCGAATTCCTATTGCCACCAAGACATCCTTCTCTTGAGCTAATCTGCAGGCCTTTTTTATTGCTCGTAAGAAATGTCTTTTTTGCCCGCAGATTTGGTCGCTGGATAAAACTAAGGTAACTGCCTGGGGGTCGATCTTTTTGATGGCCAACGAGGCAAGGCCTGCGGCGGCGGCTGTATTTCTGGCCAGTGGTTCAACCAAAAAGTTTTTCCCGGGCAAAGTCTGCAATTGTTTACGCAGAATGCCGGCGTGCTCTTTATTGGTGACTACCCAAATTCTTTCCTTCGGTATTTGTGTCTTGATTGTATTAAATAAATCCTGAGTCGAAGAGCGCCTTTTTCCTATAGAAAGAAGCTGTTTAGGAAGCCTTTTTCGCGATTTCGGCCAAAACCTTCTGCCCCATCCCCCCGCTAAGATTACTGCATGAATCATATCGCCTGCTTAAGCCCCCTGACAAACTTTACCACTTTGGGCACTAAATCTTTGCGCCCTAAATTTCTTTCTATAACTTTAACGATTGCGCTGCCTACGATTACGCCATCGGCCAGGCGGGCTGTCTCTCTCGCCTGTTGGGGATTGGAGACCCCAAAGCCCACACAGACAGGCTTAGAGGTAACTCTCTTTATCCGGCGCAGCTGCCCTGCCAATTCCTTCGGCAGGCTTTTTCTCATCCCTGTTGTCCCGGTTAAAGAAACATAATAAATAAAGCCGCCAGACTTAGAAGAAACCCGCCTTATTCTTTGCCTGTCTGAGGTAGGAGCAAGTAAAAATATAGCGGCAAATTTATTCTTTTTGGCCGTCTCGATTAAATCCTTTGCCTCCTCAACAGGTAAATCCGGCACGATTACTCCATCCACGCCAACCGCCTTTGCCTGTTTAACAAAATCTTTAATACCGAAATGATAAACAATATTATAATAAGTCAAAAGAGCAATAGGCATCTCGATCTTTTTCCGCAGCTTCTTCACCAGCCGAAAAACATCGGATAAATTTATTTTGTTGTCAAGCGCCCGCGCCGAAGCCGCCTGAATAGTCGGACCGTCAGCTAAGGGGTCGGAGAAAGGTACGCCCAATTCCAAAACATCTACACCCATGCAGGCAAATTCTAAAGCAAGCCTCTCGGTTACGGCTAAATTTGGATCGCCGCAGGTTATAAAGGCGATAAAGGCCTTCTTCTTTTCCTGCCGTAATCTCTTAAATTTTTCTTCTATTCTATTCATCTTAAAATTTTTAATTTTAAATTTTACATTTTACATTTCTAATTATATCCACATCTTTATCCCCGCGGCCGGAAAGGCACAGAACAACGATTTTACCTTTTCCTAATTGCGCGCCAATCTTCTTAAGATACGCAAGCGCATGCGCCGACTCCAGGGCGGGAATAATCCCTTCCACTTCCGAAAGCAATTTAAAGGCTCCTAATGCCTCTTTATCCGAAACAGCCGCATATTTGGCCCGGCCGAGCTTTTTGTAATAAGCATGCTCCGGCCCTACACCGGGATAGTCAAGGCCGGCGGCAATTGAATGGGCAAGGCTGACCTGCCCGTCTTTGTCCTGCAAAAGATAACTTTTACTGCCATGCAAAATACCCAGCTCCCCCTTAATCAAAGTAGCTGCGTGTTTTCCTGAAGGCCCCAAACCTGTGCCGCCGGCTTCCACGCCGATAAATTTTACCTTTTTGTCCTTAAAGAAAGGATGAAACAGGCCAATGGAATTTGAGCCCCCGCCGACACAGGCCACTAAATAATCGGGCAGTCTTTTTTCCTGCCGCAGAATTTGCCTTTTAGCCTCCCGTCCGATAACGCTCTGGAAGTCCCTGACCATTACCGGATAGGGATGCGGCCCCACTACCGAGCCGATAATATAATGGGTATTGCGCACATTAGTTACCCAGTCACGGATAGCCTCGTTACAGGCATCCTTTAATGTCTTTGAGCCGGAATGGACCGGGATTACGCGCGTCCCTAATAATTTCATCCGAAAGACATTTAAGGCCTGCCGGCGGATATCTTCTGTGCCCATATAAACATCACACTGCAAGCCAAACAAGGAAGCCACCGTAGCCGTTGCCACCCCATGTTGGCCTGCCCCGGTCTCGGCAATAATCCTGGGTTTTTTCATCCGCACAGCCAAAAGCGCCTGGCCCAGGGTATTATTTATCTTGTGGGCGCCTGTGTGCAGAAGGTCTTCCCGCTTAAGATAAATCCTGGCGTCCCCGAGTTTCCTGCTCAGGCGCCGGGCAAAATATAAAGGAGTAGGCCGTCCGGCATATTGCGAAAGATAATAATTAAGTTCTTTCTTAAATTTTTTATCGCGCCTGGCCCTGCAGTATTCTTTTTGCAACTGCTGCAAAGCGCTCATCAGGGTCTCGGGAACAAATTTCCCGCCAAATGCGCCAAAATAACCTT
>CAZPSS010000135.1:0-3599 GCA_964589565.1 uncultured Planctomycetia bacterium | reverse complement strand
ATCACGGCAATGCCGTCCGCCTGACCGATAAAAATGGCCTGGTGAGCGAAAACCTCGGTTAAGCAGCTCAAGAGCCAGCTGGCGGCAGAATTGTGTTCGCTGCTGGCATTTTCCGCTATCCGGAATAATGACAAAGTGGGTTTAATAGTCTTTACGGATAAAATAGAAAAGTTTGTTCCTCCCAGGAAAGGCCTGTGCCATGTTTTAAGGGTTATCAGGGAAGCCCTGTATTATAAGCCCGAAGGAAAGGGCACGGATATCAGGCTTGCCTTAGAATACTTAACCCGGGTTACCAGGCGCAGAAGCATCACATTCATAATTTCGGATTTTTTTTCTAAGGATTTCAAGAATCTGCTTTCCGTAGCCAACAAGCGGCACGATATTATCGCCCTGAGCATTACCGACCCGCGGGAAATTGACCTGCCTGATGCGGGGATGCTGAAATTACACGACGCAGAAACAGGGCAGAGCTTCCTCGTGGATACAGGCGATGCCAATTTTAGAAAAAGATACAGAGAGAACTCTTTACGGAGGATCAAGGAAAGAGCCAGACTACTGCGTTCGATAAACGTAGATAATATTGACGTGCGCACAAATGCTTCCTACGTTAAAGAGCTGATAAAATTCTTCAGAATGCGGGAAAAAAGATTAGCTTAATATGGCCTGGTATAGGAAAGTATATAGCGGATACCACTTCGAAAATTGCATATTAAGCTTATTACCGAAGGCAATTTTCTTGTTAGAGGATATAAGAGACATCAAGCCTCCGGTTTATTTTGCGGGAAATTATCTTTTTCTTTTTATTATTCTTGGTATAATTCTTTTGACGGGCCTGGTTTTTTTGGCCATATTTTTAAAGAAAAGGCTAAAGAAACAACCTCAGCAATCTTACCTGCCCCAAAAGTCGGCTTATCAAATAGCCCGAGAAGCGTTTTTAGCCCTACAGGCGCAAAACCTGCCTAAACTGGGAAAAATTAAGGAATATTATTTTGGGCTTTCCGATGTTGTCAGGCGCTACATTGAGAATAGGTTTAACATTAAGGCCCCGGAGATGACCACAGAGGAATTCCTGTCTTTCTTAAGAGATTCCGATACCTTATCGGCGGCGCATAAGAATCTATTGAAGGAGTTTTTAAGCCTTTGCGATATAGTAAAATTTGCCAGATACGGCCCCACCCGGCAGGAAACAGACAACAGCTTCAATGCGGCAGTAAAACTGGTTGAGGAAACCAAAAATGCTTTTTAAAGACGCCTGGGTTTTATTGCTTTTGCCCTTCATAATTCTTATGGCCAATTTCTTTAAAAAAAGAGATATAGCTTCCAGTATCAGGTTTTCCTCTGCAGAATTGATAGGCACTTTTAAGCCCACCTTTAAATCTGTATTAGCCGGGAAGCTTATCTATTTAAGAATACTAACGATAATTCTATTGTTTTTGGCCCTGGCCAGGCCGCGTGTTTCCCTGGAGGCAGCAAAGATTCAAACCGAGGGCATTGATATTGTCCTGGCCATAGACTCATCAAGCAGTATGCTGGCTGAGGATTTTAAAATAGACTGGAAACGGCAGAACAGGCTTAAAGTAGTTAAAAAGGTTGTTGAGGATTTTATAAGAGCAAGGAAAAGCGACCGCATCGGAATGATTGCATTTGCTGCCCGCGCTTATACTGTTTGCCCGCTGACCTTAGATTATGACTGGCTGATTAAAAATTTAGAAAGAGTGGAAATCGGCGCAATTGAAGACGGCACGGCAATTGGTTCGGCAATAAGCTCATCCTTAAACAGGCTCAAAAATACAGAGGCCAAAAGTAAGGCGGTTGTGCTTTTGACCGACGGCATTAATAACGCGGGCAAAATTTCCCCGCTGATGGCTGCCGAAGCGGCAAAGGCTCTGGAAATAAAGATTTATACCATTGGAGCAGGCTCGGAAGGCCCGGCCCCTTATCCGACGAAAGGGCCCTGGGGGCAGACCGTTTATCGCCAGATAAGAAACGAAATAGACGAAGACACGCTTAAAAAAATTGCTCAGGAAACAGGCGGCAAATACTTCAGGGCCACAGATACAGAGTCTCTGAGAAATATTTACAGCGAGATAGACTCGCTGGAAAAAACGCCTGTTGAGGAAGAGGGCTTCAGGCAGTACCGGGAATTGTTTTCCAGGCTTTTGCTTCCGGCGCTGGCGTTTTTGATGCTGGAAATGATTTTAGCAAATACGATTTTGAGGAAGTTACCATAGTGCCCTGTCAACTAAATTGTAGTTGCTTGATTTATCAAGCAAGCTCGACGGTAAGCCCAATAAATTGGGCAACTACACCGAACCGTTATTTAGCTGACAAAGCACCATAGGGAGATTTTATGAGATTTGCGCAAAGCAATTATGTTTTTGGTTTCTGGGTTGTTTTAGGGCTGGTTTTATTTCTGATTTGGGCCCTGCGCAGTAAAAGAAAGGCAATGCGCAGGTTTGCCGAAGATAAGCTATTGGAGGAAATTGCCGCGCAGGTAGATTCTAAAAAACAGCTCATAAAATCTGTGCTTATTCTGGGGGCGTTGATATTGGGTATGCTGGCGCTTGCGCGTCCGCAGTGGGGGTTTCGCTGGCACCAGGTTAAGGCAGAAGGCATGGATATCCTTATCGCCATTGATGTATCTAAAAGTATGCTGGCTTATGATGTAAAACCGAATAGGCTGGAAAGGTCCAAATTGGCAGTTAAAGATTTATTGCGGAAACTAAAAGGCGACAGAGTTGGGCTGATTGCTTTTTCCGGCACTGCATTCCTGCAATGTCCGCTGACCATAGATTACAGCGGATTCTTATCGGCCCTGAATGATTTAAGCGTAGATACGATTCCGCGAGGCGGTACGTCTATTTCCACCGCAATAAAGAAGGCAATGGCCGGCTATGAGGGAGGGCAGAAGAAATATAAAGTTTTGGTTATTATTAGCGACGGAGAAGACCACGAGGGAAACCCCATTGCGCTGGCCAAAGAGGCAAAGAGAGAAAATATAAAGATATTTTGTATCGGAATTGGGACTGCCGAGGGAGAACTTTTGCAGGTAGCCGGCGAAGACGGTAAAAAAGCTTTTATGAAAGATAAAGAAGGCAATGTTATAAAATCAAGGTTAAATGAAGAAATTCTGCAGAAAATCGCTGTGATTACCGGCGGCTCATATGTGCGCTCAAGCGGGGCTGAGTTCGGCCTTGATTTAATTTATGAAGAAAGACTTTCAAAAATGGAAAAAAGAGAAATAAAAGCGCAAATGAGCAAGCTCTATCAGGAGCGTTTCCAGATTCCTTTGGCTGTTGCCTTAGTCCTTTTAATAATAGAGCCTTTTATAAGCGATAAGAAAAAATTATGAAGCGACTTTTCTGGACAGTAATAATATTGACATTGTTTGTTTGTCCCTGCTGGGCCGCTCAAGCAAAAAAAGAGGTAAAAAAAGGGAATTTATTATATGATAAAGGCAGATTTTCTCAAGCCTTGAAAAGCTACGAAAAGGCCCTTGCGGATTTGCCCCATTCCGATATTGTCAATTTCAACCTGGGGGCGGCCCTGTATAAAGCAGAGGCTTACCCCAAAGCTATAGGTAATTTTGAAAGAGCTCT
>CAZPSS010000134.1:0-3677 GCA_964589565.1 uncultured Planctomycetia bacterium | reverse complement strand
TGACTAATGAATGTCCAATGCTCAAATGTCCAAATACAAGTAAAAAACTTAATTTCGTCATTAGGCATTAAATAATTTGTCATTCATTCGACATTCGTCATTGGATAATTAGTCATTAACATTAGTTTCATTCAAGAGTAAAATAAAAATGTTCAAGTTTTTGTTGAATAAGATAATCGGGTCGCAGAGCGAGCGTATCCTGAAGCGCTTCAAGCCGTTGGTCGATAAAATCAACGCTCTTGAGGAAGAGATAGCCCGGCTTTCCGATGAACAGCTTAAGGCCAAGACAGCCGAGTTTAAAGGACGCATCGAGCAAAGGTCAGGGGAGTTTACGCAGGATTTGCAGGACTTGGAGCGCCAGCTTAGAGAAGTAGCTCTTCCTCAGGAAAAACAGAAGATAAGAGTAAAAATCAGGGCTCTCAACAACAAAATCTTAGAAGAGATTTTACCCGAGGCCTTTGCCGTGGTGCGCGAAGCGGCCAAGCGCACTATCGGCCTTCGCCATTACGATGTTCAGCTTATCGGCGGGATGACCCTGCATTACGGTATGATTGCCGAGATGACCAACGGCGAAGGAAAGACCCTGGTGGCTACGCTTGCGGCTTATTTAAACGGCCTTACCGGCCGCGGCGTGCACGTGGTTACGGTCAACGATTATCTGGCCCAGCGTGACCGCGACTGGATGGGGCCGGTTTATGAGTTCCTGGGGCTTTGCGTAGGGGCAATCCAGCACGATATGGACGATGAAGAGAGAAAATCCGCTTATAATTGCGATATCACCTACGGCACAAATAATGAGTTTGGCTTTGACTATCTGCGCGACAATATGAAATTTCGAAAAGAAAATATGGCGCAAAGAGAATTCCATTACGCTATTGTGGATGAGGTGGACAGTATCTTAATCGATGAGGCCCGGACTCCCCTGATTATTTCCGGCCCGGCCGAGGAGGCTACGGATAAATATTATCAGGCGGATAAAATTGCCCGCCGCCTAAAAGGCAGAAGGATTACCGATAAAGAAGAAATTGAGGCCAAATATAAAGAAATAGACTTAACGGGCGGCTTCGACTTCATCATCAAGGAAAAAGAGCATCTGACTTATCTCACCGAAGAGGGAGAGAAAAAAGCTGCCCGGATGTGGGGCGCGGATAATCTCAATACGGTGGAGACAATGCCGCTGAAACACCTGACCCAGCAGTCCCTGCGCGCCCACAGTCTTTTTCAACAGGATGTGGATTACATAGTCAAAGACGGCCAGGTGGTTATCGTCGATGAATTTACAGGAAGGCTGATGCCCGGCAGGCGCTGGAGCGACGGCTTGCATCAGGCAATCGAAGCCAAAGAGGGAGCAAAAATTGAAAGGGAAAACCAGACCCTGGCTACGGTTACTTTTCAGAACTATTTCCGGATGTATGAGAAACTGGCCGGAATGAGCGGAACCGCCGCCACCGAGGCTGCGGAATTTCACCACATCTATAAGTTAGATGTGGTTACTATTCCCACGAATAAGCCCGTGGCCCGCCGCGACCTTGCCGATGTCATCTATAAGACCGAAAAAGAAAAGTTTAAGGCAGTCGCAGATGAAGTAGTGGAGAACCATAAAAAAAAGCGGCCGGTGTTGGTGGGCACCATTTCCATAGAAAAATCAGAGCGTTTAAGCGAGCATCTCAGACAGCGCGGCGTCGCTCACAGGGTTTTAAATGCCAAATACCATGAAAGGGAAGCCCATATCGTAGCCCAGGCCGGGCGCCTGGCTGCGGTAACTATCGCCACGAATATGGCCGGGCGGGGCACGGATATCCGCTTAGGCGGAAACCTTGAGTTTATGGTTGAAGATATGTTAAAGCAGGAAAAGATCGGTCCCTCCGATGCAAATTATCGCCGGGAACGCCGGGAATTGCTTGCTTCTCTTGGGCCGGGAGCCGATGCCGAACGCAAGAAAGTAGTGGAATTAGGCGGGCTCTGCGTACTGGGTACGGAGCGCCACGAATCGCGGCGAATAGATAATCAACTGCGCGGCCGCTCGGGCCGGCAGGGGGTGCCCGGCTTTTCCCGATTTTATTTATCCTTAGAGGACGACCTGATGCGCATCTTTGCTTCCGACAGGATTTCCCGGGTTATGGATTTCTTTAAATGGGAAGAATCTATTCCCATTGAACACGGGCTGATTACTAAAAGTATCGAAACCGCCCAGAAAAGAGTAGAAGATCATAATTTTGAAATCAGAAAGCAGCTCCTGCAATACGACAATGTGATGAACCGCCAGAGAGAGGTAATCTACGACGAGAGGCGCGCTGTTTTGCAAAGCCCCGATATTAAAGAGCATATCTTTGAGATGGTTGAAGAAATAGTTAACTCACTCCTGGAGCTTTATGCCAATGAAAATGTCCATCCCGAAGAATGGAATTTAGCGGGGCTGTCCAACCAGGTTAAAGCGAAATTTTTCCTGGAAATTGAGAATTTAACCTCAAACAGCTCGCGGGAACAAATCCGAAAGACGCTTCTTTCGCAGTTCCACAACGCCTGCCGCCAAAAAGAGGAAACTTTCGGCGGGGAAAATTTGCGGAATTTAGCCAGGATTGTGCTTTTGCAGGTAATTGACGCGAAATGGAAAGACCATTTATACAATATGGATTTTCTGCGTGAAGGCATCGGGCTTCGCGGCTATGCCGGGCGTGACCCTTTGGTGGAATATCAGTGCGAAGGTTACGATATGTTTAGCCGGATGATTGAGAGCATCAAAGATGAGGCCCTGGAATTTATCTTCAAGGCCAGGCCCGTAAAAGAAGAAAAAATATCCAGCGTTTTTGCTCAAATTCCCCAACAACTATTACATCCTGAAAGCGCGAAAGTCCGCGATTTGCCTAAAGAAGAGACGCCGCTTAAGGCCGGGCCCCAGGCCCCGCGCCTTGCGCCTTCAACCGAAGCGCCCCGGCCCTTCAAGAGAGAAGAGCGCAAAATCGGCCGCAACGAACCTTGCCCTTGCAATAGCGGGAAGAAGTATAAGCGGTGCTGTGGTAAAAATGCAGTTTAGTATTTCATCCGTCATTGCGAGCGAACGGAGTGAGCGAAGCAATCTCGTTTTTGAGAGTGCGAAGCCTCCCCGCAAGGGGATTGCTTCGTCGGCATAAACGTAGACTCAAGCCTCCTCGCAATGACACGTGATACCTAAAGCCTTTGTAGAGTATGCGAGAGCAACAAAAAAATATTTTATTATGTCTTTTTTCCGCAATTCTACTTATCCTTTCTTTTCCCAAACCTAATCTGGGCTTCTTGGCCTGGTTTGCCCTGGTGCCCTGGTTTTTTGCTATCCGTAAAAAGACGCCGCTTGAGGCTTTTTTGCTTTCTTATCTAATAGGCCTTCTCTTTTTTTCCGGAGTTATTTATTGGGTAACTTATGTAACCGGCTTAGGATTTACGCTATTAGTGTTTTATTTAGCGTTCTATTTTGCAATCTTTGGCCTAGTTTTTTCAACTGTCAACTGTCAACTGTCAACTGTCAACTGCTTTATCATACCTTGCGTTTGGGTTGCGCTGGAATACATCCGCAGTCACTTATTTACAGGTTTCGGTTGGGCGCTTCTGGGTTATTCTCAGTATTTGGCCTTACCCATTATTCAGATTAGCGATATTACCGGCGCCTACGGGGTATCGTTTTTAATTGTCCTGGTGAATGT
>CAZPSS010000133.1:0-3698 GCA_964589565.1 uncultured Planctomycetia bacterium | reverse complement strand
CGCTTGTCTCAGGCCTTGAAGGAAGAGAGGCTTTAGCCGTAGCTTTAGAAATTTTAGAGAAAATAAAAACCCGCCCTTGCTATGCCTAAAAGAATTATGATTATAGCCGGAGAGTCTTCCGGCGACTTTCACAGCGCCTCTCTTATACGCGCCTTAAAAAAGATAAATCCCGGCATCGAAATCGCCGGGATTGGCGGAGAAAGAATGCGTCAGGCCGGGGCAGAAATCTACTTTGATATCTCCGGACTTTCTATTATCGGATTTACCGATGTCTTAAAAAATATAAAAAAGATCAAGACGTTATTTAATAATCTACTTGAAAAGATCGATGCCCATCCGCCTGCCGCTGTAGTCCTCGTTGATTATCCCGGCTTTAACCTGAAACTGGCCAAAGAGCTTAAAAAGAGGCAAATCCCGGTGATTTATTATATCAGCCCGCAAATCTGGGCCTGGTGGAAAGGCAGGATTAAGACTATTAAGCAATTTGTGGATAAAATGATTGTAGTGTTTAAGTTTGAGGAAGCCCTGTATAAAGATTGCGGAATTGATGTCTCTTTTGTCGGCCATCCTCTTTTAGAAAACGCTTATCCCGCTGTCTCCCGCGAAGATTTCTTAAGCAAATTAGGCCTCTCTCCCCAAAAGCAGACAATCGGGCTTGTGCCCGGTTCGCGCAAAATGGAGGTGGAGAGAATCCTGCCCATTCTTTTAGAAAGCGCAAAGCTCATCAAGCAAAAATTACCGCAAGCTCAATTTGCCTTGTTAAAGGCCAGGGGTATAGCAGATGAGGTTTTTACCAAGGTCATTGCGAGGAGCGGAATTTCTCCAGTTGTCATTGCGAGGAGCGCAGCGACGAAGCAATCCCCTCTTGAGATTGCTTCGGCTTCGCCTCGCAATGACGAGTGTAGTTGTGCAGTATGCGAAAATCAGACTTATGATTTTTTAGAATCCTGCGATTTTGCGCTGGTGGCTTCGGGCACCGCTACGTTAGAGACGGCAATTATGCAAAAGCCGATGATTGTTGTCTATAAGGTATCTTTTTTAAATTGGTTAATTGCCAGGCAGTTAATCAAGCTCCCTTTCATTGGGCTGGTCAATGTAGTTGCCCAAAAATTGATTGTCCCGGAATTCATCCAATATAAAGCAAAGCCCCGCCTTATTGCCGAAAAGACCCTGGAAATCTTAAACAGCCAAGAGGCCTTGACAACTGTAAAGTCAGAGTTAGGAAAAGTGCGAGAAAAGCTGGGAACTTCCGGCGCCAGCCAGCGCGCCGCGCAGATTATATCCTGCTTCATATAGGCACTGTGTTATTTTTTTAATTTTTTCCTTGACAATTGTAAACTATGGTGGTATACTTTACAGTTGTAAAGGCCCGAACTTACGGAGGTCATATTATGGAAGAGTATCTTACGGCTACACAGTTGGCGAAGAAATTAAAGATTTCCCGTCAGGCAGTAATTGAGCGGATTAAGCGGGGCGCAATTAAGGCAATAAAGGTGGGCAGGCAGTATATTATCCCTCAGCAAGAAAGCGGGCAATTTAAGCCCTCCCCTGGCTTTGGAAAAGAACAGGAAATCCTTCATTTAGTAAAAGAGAGCGGGATTAGAACTATTCAACTTTGGTTTGTGGATATTCTGGGAACCTTAAAATGTATTTCTATTACAAACGGAGAGCTTGCCGATGCCCTCAAACACGGCAAAGGATTTGACGGCTCATCCGTCACCGGATTTGCCGAGGCCCAGGAAAGCGACATCATTGCCAAGCCCGACCCGCATACATTCACAATTCTTCCCTGGACAAAAAAAGACTATCCTATCGGGCGAATGTTTTGCGATATCCTAAATCCCGACGGCACCCCTTACGCGGGGGACCCGCGATATGCGCTTAAGCGCATTTTGCAACGCGCCAAGCGCATTGGCTTCGATTTTTATGTAGGGGCGGAAATAGAATATTTCTATTTTAAGACGGATAAAAAGCCGGAAGTCCTGGATGAGGGCGCCTATTTTGAGTTAATCCCCAATGACATCGCTAATAACTTGCGAAATCAAACAGTAAGAACCCTGGAAGAAATGGGTATTATCGTGGAAGCTACCCATCACGAGGTCGCGCCAAGCCAGCACGAGATTGATCCTAAATATACCGAAGCCCTCAAAGCCGCAGATAACATCATCGCCTGCCGCTTTGTAATCAAGGAAATAGCCCAGCAGCAAGGCGTCTATGCCACTTTTATGCCCAAGCCGATATTCGGCGTAAACGGCACGGGAATGCACCTGCATCAGTCTTTATTTTCCGGAAAGAGAAATGCCTTTTTCGACGAAAAAGATAAATATAACCTCTCGCAAACAGCCAAACACTTTATCGCCGGAGAGCTTAAACATGCCCGGGAAGTCTGCGCGCTTACCGCCCAGTGGGTAAACTCTTACAAGCGTCTGGTTGCCGGATATGAAGCCCCTGTATATATTTCCTGGGCCCAGCGCAACCGCACTGCCCTTATCCGCGTCCCTCTGTATCGGCCGGGAAACGAACAGGCTACCCGCGCAGAGCTGCGCTCGCCCGACCCTGCCTGCAATCCCTATTTAGCCTTTGCGGTGATGCTGGCCGCCGGCCTGGAAGGTATAGAGAAAAAATACAAAATCCCTAACGCCGTAGAGCCTAACATCTATGAAATGCAGATGGAAGAAAGAAAAAGGCGGGGGCTGCATTCCCTTCCGGGAAACCTCGTTGCAGCCATTGAAGAGACCAAAAAAAGCGCTCTTGTGCGCGATACATTAGGTGAGCACATCTTTACGCGCTTTATCCTGAATAAAGAGCGGGAATGGGAGGAATACCGTATCCAGATTACCTCCCATGAAATCAAAAAATACCTGCCAATACTTTAAATCTTAGCGATTGGCGGCAGGCGGCGTTTAAATGCATTGTCGCTGATGCGTTTCTTTACCTTCTCAATAAAGTTATTTTTAAAACCAAGCCTCATCAGCTTCCTATCCGAGTATTTCTTGTCCACCAGATAATAGAGCAGTTTATCTACTCTGGCATAAGTAAGCCCTAGTTCTTTCTCATCGCTCTGCCCCGGCCAGAGTTCTGCCGAAGGAACTTTCCGCAAAACTTCATTCGGCAGGCCTGCATCAGCAGCCAATTGGCGCACCTGAGTTTTATAAAGCCCGCCAAGAGGATTAAAGGCGCAGGCCAAATCGCCGAAAACTGTCCCGTAACCAAGAAGGATTTCGGAGCGATTGCTGGTGCCCGCCACCAACGCCTTTTCAGCCTTTGCTTGATCGTAGAGAACGCTCATTCTCTCCCGGGCCATTTTATTGCCGCGTCTAATTCTGTTGGCATCGGGAAAGCCCTTAAAATAGGCATCGATTTGGGCGCTGATATCAACAAATCTTGTCTTGACCTGGTATTTTCGGGCGATAAGCTTGGCCTGATTTAGAGTCTGGCTGGAAGTAGTTCTATAAGGCAAAATTAAAGCAAAGACACCGTCTTTGCCTAAGGCTTCAGAGCAAAGATAGGCAACCAGGCTTGAATCCAGGCCTCCGGATAAGCCCACCAGCACTCTGTTGAACCCTGTTTTTTTTGTCTGGTTGCGAATAAACCTGATTAATCTCTGTTTAACTTTTTTCGCGTTAATCTTTAGTTCATTCATTATCTCAAAAAGTAATCAGAAGTGGGCTGGGCATCGCAGGTAAAATTAATCTTAA